>JAXDLS010000096.1:0-2960 GCA_034666485.1 Chloroflexota bacterium | reverse complement strand
CGTGACCATGGAAAAAGGGGGTGGCGGTACCGGTGCGCCGTGGATACCCTCGCCACACAGGGGATGAGCCGGTGCCGGGCCGGGGTCCGGCGGCACGAGGACAGGAGCAGATGAGCACCGGACCGGGAGCCGCCTTCGGCCGGCAGCCGCGCGACCACGACTACATCACCCCGCGCAAGCGCCGCCTCTCCGAGTACGAGGCGGTCACCTGCTACA
Source organism: Chloroflexota bacterium (assembly GCA_034666485.1). Classification (GTDB taxonomy): domain Bacteria; phylum Chloroflexota; class Dormibacteria; order Aeolococcales; family Aeolococcaceae; genus CF-96. The sequence goes on along the minus strand of JAXDLS010000096.1, from coordinate 2,744 downwards.
CCCAGCCGGGCCCGGACGCGTTCGACATCGAGGGATGGTTCACCCTCGGCCCCGGCCCCGAGCACCGCACCGCGTGGCGGAAGGAGTCGACCCGCCTGGTCCATCCCCACTGGTGGGACTTCCGCGACCCGTCGCAGCAGTGGCAGCGCACCTACGTGCGCATGCAGGCGGAGCAGGAGCGGTCGATCGAGCGCGCCACCGAGGACGCCGCCAGCGCCGGTGCCTTCGCCGACGTCGACGCGGCCTGGCTGCAGGACATCGTCGCCGGGCACTACCGGATCTGGTCGTTCTTCGAGTACGCGCTCTTCCGCGCCTTCGCGGTGGGCTCGCGGGAGGCCCTCTCCGACACCCTCGGCAACGTGCTCTGCTTCCAGGGCTTCGACCACATGCGCCACGCACAGGCGGCGGTGCTGTACCTGATGGCGCTCGAGGAGAGCGTCGAGGGCTTCAGGGACCAGGGCGCCAAGGAGCGCTGGCTGGGCGACCCCGCCTACCAGCCGATGCGCGCCCTCGCCGAGCGGCTGATGCTCAGCACCGACGACTGGGGCGAGCTCGCCGTGGCCGTGAACCTGGTGGTGGCGCCGATCCTCGCCGACATGAGCATGAGCCAGCTGGTGCGACGTGGCGGCCCCCACCGGGGCGACTCGGTCACCCCGTTCATCGTCAGCACCACCGAGCGCGACCGCCGCCGCAACCTCGCCTACACCGAGGAGCTGGTGCGCATGGTCACCGCCGAGAGCCTGGAGGGCCACGTCGCCAACCGCGACACCATCGTGGAGTGGATCGACGCCTGGACCCCGCCGGTGCTCGAGGCCACCCGCGCGCTGCGGCCCGTCTTCGACCGAGCACGGATCGACGTGGTGACCTTCGACGACGCCCTGGCCGGCGTCCTGCACGCCCAGCGCGAGGTGGTCGAGGCGCTCGGCCTGCCGGCGGCGGCCGCGGCAGGGGGCATCGGGGGAGCCCCCCGGGAATGAGCACGATGATCTCCGGACCGCGCCGGAGGGTCGCCCTCGGCCTGATGAAGAGCGAGGAGGCCGACGCCACCATCGAGGTGGTGGAGAGCAGGTACCCCGACGCCCAGGTGCACGACTTCGGCACCTACTGGAAGATCGAGGGCGAGGGCGAGCTGCGCATCGAGATGGAGGAGGTGGGGGAGGCCCTGGGACGGCCACTGCAGCTGAGCCAGTGGCTGGTGACCATGGCCACCTTCGTGGGCCGCGCCCACGCCGGCGGCGACTACTTCCTGGTGACCTCGGAGATGAGCTACCTCGAGGGAGACGAGGCGGAGGCGCCCGGCCCGGCCGCCGGCTGATCCTCCCCCGTGGCCGAGAGCAGCGAGACCCACCAGGTCCAGCTCACCCCGGACGGGCGCAGCTTCGAGGTGCTGCCCGGAGAGAGCGTGCTCGGCGCCGCTCTCCGCCAGGGGGTCCGGCTGAAGTACGGCTGCCTCCACGGCAACTGCTCGAGCTGCAAGTACCTGCTGCTCGACGGGGAGGTCGACTTCGGCATCGCCTCGCCCTACTCGCTGCCCCCCGGGGAGCGCGAGGACGGCTGGGCGCTACTTTGCTGCGCCATCCCGCTCTGCGACCTGGAGATCCAGAGCTCGACGGTCCACGACCCCCGCATGCTCCCCGACCTGGTGCCCGAGGAGCGGTGCTCGGAGGTGGCCGCGGCCGAGCACCTCGGCGGCGACCTCTGGCGGCTGCGCCTCGAGCTCGACCGCCCGCTCCACTTCCATGCCGGGCAGTACGTCCAGCTCTCCGTCCCCGGCAGCCAGGTGGACTGGCGTGCCTACTCGATCAGCAGCCCGCCCTCGCTCCAGCCGGCCGCCGAGTTCGTCGCCAAGCGCATCGAGGGCGGCCGGTTCAGCGGCCGGATCGACCGCCTCGCCCGGGGCACGCAGATCCGGGTGCGCGGTCCCTACGGGGTCGGCTACCTCCGCGAGGGCTCCGACCCGGTGCTGCTGGTGGCGGGGGGCTCGGGGATCGCCCCCATCCTGTCCATCCTCCAGCAGGCCGCCGAGCACGACGACCCCCGCGAGTTCCGCCTCTTCTTCGGGGCGCGCATCCCCGAGGAGGTGGTGCTCGCCGACGAGATCGCGGCCATCGGCAGGCGGCTGCGCTCCTTCCGCCACCTCCCCGTCGTCGAGGTGCCCGGCGAGGGATGGAGCGGCGAGGTGGGCAGGGTCACCAACGCCATCCAGCGCCACCTCCACGACGCCAGCCCGTTCGACGTCTACCTGTGCGGCAGTCCGCCGATGTGCGACAGCGCCTCGCTGCTGCTCGAGGCCAAGGGGGTGCGCGACGGGCGGATCTTCTTCGACCGCTTCTACGCCGCGGTCTGACCCGCCCGTCCACCGTCTCGATGCCGCACTCTCCGGGGAGATGTGCAGAATGTGGTGAAGCCCGGATGTTCGGGAGCGGGTGTGGGCAGGGAAGGGCGAAGGGTGCCGGGACGACGCAGCTCGTGGGTCCGAGGTCTGGCGCGCCGTTTCCGCATGCTCCCGGTGCGGCGGCGCAACGCGCTCGCCGTCGCCGCGCTGCTCGCCGGCGGCGCCGGGCTCTCGGCGGTGGCACCGCGCCACCCCGCGCCCGTCCGCTCGGCGCCGCACTCGGTGAGCGTCCTCCGGCCCCTCGCGCCCGGCGCCCCCGCGGTCGCCCCCGCCGTCGCGGCGCCGGCCCCGCCGCCGGCGGGGCAGCAGGTGGCGCTCCCCGCCACCGCCGACAGCAAGCACGCGCTGC
>JAXDLS010000095.1:0-4366 GCA_034666485.1 Chloroflexota bacterium | reverse complement strand
TGATCCAGTCGGTGCTGCTCGGGGTGCTGTTCGTCGGCGCCAACCTGGCGCTCGCCCTGGAGACACGTCAGCGCCGGGCCCGCATGGACGCCACCGGGCGGCTGGCCATCGCCGTCGCCGCGGGCGGCGCGGTGGTCGGCATGCTGCCCGCGCAGGTGCTCACCGAGCCGATCCACGGGCTGCGCTATCTCGGCCTGCTCGCCGCGGTGCTGGCCACCTTCGCCCACCTGGTGGTGCGCACCCCGCGCCGGCCGGCGTCCGCCCCCGCTCGCGTGTCCGGCGCCGAGGCGGCTCTGCCCTTCGCCGGCTCCACGGCGCGCGCCGCGGTCGGCGTCATCGGGGTGGTCGCCGCCGTGCTCTCGCTCTACATGGGCTTCATGAAGGAGCAGGCGCGCGGTCCGTACGCCATCTACGGCGAGATGACCCTGCAGGACGCCCACGGCGTCTACAACCCGGGGAACACGTATCCGTGAGCGCCTCCCACCTCCCGCTGCTGCGCGCCGCCGACTTCCAGACCTCCTGGTACTACTCCCTCCTCGTCTTCGCCATGCTCGGCCTCACCGTGTGGTCGGTGGCGAGCGTGGCGCGTGCCGTGCCCGGGATGTGGCGGGCCGAGCAGCGCGGCCTGGCGGCGCTGGTGACCACCGTGACCACCGCGACCGCCGTGCTCTTCGCCTGCATGCTCCTGACCGTCGCCATCGGCCTGCTCCGGGGATCGGTGGGATGACCCGGTACTCGCGGCGCCGTGCGCTGATCACCGGCACCGCCGTGGGTGGTGCGGCGATCGGGTTGATGCTCTCCATCCCGGCGATCGGCTTCGTCATCAGCCCGCTCTTCCAGGCGCGGCGCAACTCCTGGGTGCGCGTGACCACGCTCGAGAGCGTGCCCCTGGAGACGCCCACCCCCTTCACCGTGTCCGTCCCCATCGACCAGGGGCCGCCCGGCGAACCGGTCGACCGCGTCGTCTACGTGGTGCGGCGGCGCAGCGGCCGGGTGTACGTCCTCTCCAACACCTGCTCGCACATGCAGTGCAACGTGCACTGGGACCCGAAGCTCGGCGCCTCCGGGCAGTTCCTCTGTCCCTGCCACGGCGGCCTGTACGACATCACCGGCCTGAACGTCGGTGGGCCACCGCCGTCGCCGCTCCCGCCGTGGCGGCATCGCATCAGCACCCTGCCGGACGGGAGCAGGCTGCTGGAGATCGAGAACCAGTACGCGGAGAACGTCTGAGTGGCGGTGCTGCGCTTCCTCGCCCGGCCTCTCAGCCGCCGGCTGCGCTCCGGGTACGGCTGGGTCGACGAGCGTGCGGGCACCACCTCGATGCTGCACAAGGGGCTCTACGAGGCCGTGCCCAAGCGTGGCGGCTGGGCCTACGCCCTGGGAAGCGCGACGCTGGCGCTCATCCTGCTCCAGCTCTTCACCGGCATCTTCCTGCTGCTCGACTACGTGCCCTCGTTCAATCAGGCGTTCGACAGCCTGCACTACCTCGAGACCAGTGACCGCTTCGGCTCCTGGGTGCGGGGCATGCACCTGTGGGGCGCGTACGTCCTCATCCTGGTGATCGGACTGCACATGCTGCGGACCTTCCTCTCGGCGTCGTACAAGCGGCCGCGCGAGCTGAACTGGGTGAGCGGCGCGGTGCTCTTCTTCCTCACGCTGGGCCTGGCCATCACCGGGGCGATGCTGCCCATGGACAACGCCGGCTACTGGACCGCGGTGGTGGTCACCAACATCCCCCACTACATCCCCTTCATCGGCGACGGCATCCGCTCGCTCTGGCGGGGCAGCGACTTCGTCGGGCCGGTCACGCTGACGCGCACCTTCGGCATCCACATCTGGGTGCTCCCCTTCCTGCTCTTCGCGCTCATCGGCGGTCACCTGATGCTGCTCCGCCGCCACGGCGAGTTCGGCTCCTGGGTCAACTACCAGACCGACACCGACGATCCCGAGCGGGAGATCACCGAGCGCATCCTCAAGGCGGAGCCTCCCTACCCGACCAAGCGCACCGGCCGTCGCTGGGCCGCGCCCCGGGACACCGTCGACTTCTTCCCTGACCAGATCTTCAAGGACATCGTGATCAGCGTCGTCCTCATCGCCGTGATCTTCGTGATGGGCTACATCGCCGGAGCCCCCCTCGACGAGCGCGCCGACCCGGCGACGCTGACCTACGTGCCCACCCCGGAGTGGTTCTACCTGCCGCTCGACCAGATGCTGCTGCTCTATCCCTCCAACTACCTGATCCTGGTCGGCGGGCTCGGCCTCGTCGGCATCGGTGCCACGCTGCTCACCCTGCTGCCGTTCCTCGACCGCTCCCACGCGCGCGCCCCGCTGCGCCGGCCCGAGGTGATCATCCCCGGCCTCCTCCTCGCGCTGGCGGTGGTGATGCTCGCGGTGCTCGGCGCCAACCGGCTGTTCAACCTGTGAGCCACGCGCTGGCCGCGGACGCGGTGCCGCAGTCGGTGCTCGGCAACAGCCTGTGGGTGGCGATCATCGCCAGCGTCCACATCCAGATCGCCACCTTCCTCACCGGCGCCTCCACGCTGACGGTGGTCAGCGAGAGCATCGCGATGCTGCGCGAGGGCCACGACCAGCGGCACGGGCGGCTGGCGCACGGCCTGCTGCGGTCCATGGTCTACACCTTCAGCTTCGACGCCGCCATCCCGATCTTCTGGGTGCTCTTCGTCTTCCTCGGCCTGTGGGGCACCTTCTTCATCGCCCTGACCCGCATCACCTTCTGGGTGTTCATCTTCGAGGCGGCCCTCTTCCTCGCCGAGGTCATCCTGCTGTACACGCTCTACGGGAGCTGGGATCGGCTCACCGCCTACCGCCGCGCCCGGCTGGGACTGCTGGTGCTGCTCAACCTGGTGCTCTTCTGGCAGATGTTCTTCATCGACGTGGTCGCCTCCTACATGCTCACCCCCAACGGCGGCGACCGCAGCCAGCTCGCCCAGATCCTCAACCCCACCGATCTGCCGCTCACCGTCCACCGCCTGATCGGCAACATCGCGTGGGCGGGGGCGGTCACCGCCGCCTTCGCGGCGGTGCGCTACCTCCGGGCGGTGCGCCGCGCCCCCGAGGACGCGCCCTTCTACGACTGGGTGGTGCAGTGGGGGGTGCTCTTCGCCATCGGCTTCACCATCCTGCAGCCATGGGTCGGCTACTCCTATGCCAAGGAGGTGCAGCTCCACGCCTACGGGGCGTGGTACACGATGATGTTCGGCGAGCTGTCCAACGTCTTCCTGCTGCAGATCACCCTGCTGGGGCTGATCTTCATCCTGGCGACGCTCTACCTGCTGCGCCGGCTGCGCGCCTCCGGGGCGTCGGGGGTGCGCAGCCTGCGGCTCGCGCTCGGGCTCGAGATCGTCGCCACCCTGCTCGCCGCCATGCCGTCGCGCTTCGCCTGGACCGAGGGCGACGTCACCGCCCGCCACCTCGACCGGCCCTTCTGGCAGGGCGGGCTGGAGAACCCGATCGGCACCATGATCCCCAACAAGATCATCGCCCTGCTGGCGCTGATGGCGGCCGGCGTGTGGGCGCTCACCGTCTACCTCAAGGCGCTGAGCCGCGACCAGCTGCACTGGGGCGAGGCGACCCGGCGCAGCGCGCGCGGTGTGATCGCGCTCGCGGTGGTGGTCAGCATGATGATGGCCACCATGGGGGTGATCCGCGAGCACAGCCGCCGCCCCTACCTGATCTACGGCGAGATGACCATCGAGGGGCAGCACGTGGTCGACCATGCCCAGCCCTCGCCGGGGGCGACCCAGCGGTGACCGCGGGCGACGCCCTGCTCAGCCCTCCGACGATCCCCCACGGCGCCGTCGCCCTGCGCCTGCGCCTCTTCGAGCGCCCCGGGGTCGAGGTCCTCCACTCGCTGCGGCCGCCGTGGCCGCGCTGGGTGCAGCGCCTCTACGAGCTCGAGGAGGCGGGCGAGGAGGGCATCGACGTCGAGCACGGCGAGGTGACCATGGGCGCGGCGCTCAGCGCGACCGCCGACCGGCTGAAGCACCGGCTCGACCTGCTCGCCTGGGGGGTGACCGCGCTGGAGGAGCTGGGCTGGTGCTGCGAGCTCCACGGCGACGAGATCATCGCCTGGCGGATCACCGCCCGCGCCGCCGCCCTGGAGGAGCTCGACGAGGCGGGCGTCGAGGGCCCGCTGTGCAGCGTCTGCGAGCTCGACGAGCGCGGCCGGCTGCGCCTGTTCGACGGGTGGGAGCTGTGAGCGCCACCGTGCTCGTGGTCGAGGACGAGCCGATGATCGGCCGCATCCTCGAGCACAAGCTCAGCCGCGAGGGGCACCGCGTGCTCTGGGCGCACAGCGCCGAGGAGGCGGACGCGTTGGCGCGCGACGAGGCGGTCGACGTCGCCC
>JAXDLS010000094.1:0-5549 GCA_034666485.1 Chloroflexota bacterium | reverse complement strand
GAGCGCCGCCCGCCGTCAGGAGCACCTGCTCGGGGCGCACGACCGCCAGCGCGGAACCGCTGCCGATCGGCGAGGCCGCGTCCAGCCGCAGGCGCCCGATGGCGGTCACCGCCAGGCCGTCCTCGACGATGGCGGGCACCAGGGTGGCATCGCCGACGAAGGTCGCGATCTCCCCGTTCGCCGGCCGTCCGTACACGTCGGCGGGCGGCCCCGCCTGCACGACCCGCCCGTCACGGATCACCGCCACCAGGTCGGCGAGGGACAGCGCCTCGGTCTGATCGTGGGTGACGAGAACGGCGGTCACGCCGGCGGCCTTCAGGATCGACCGGACATCCGCCCTCAGCCGGGCGCGCAGGGTCGCATCGAGGGCGGCAAAGGGCTCGTCGAGCAGCACCACCTCGGGGTCGCACGCCAGCGCACGGGCGATCGCGACGCGCTGCTGCTGGCCGCCGGACAGCTGATGGGGGTGCCACCGCTCCAGCCCCGCGAGCCCGACCAGCTCGAGGAGCTCACCGATCCGCGCCGCCCGCGCCCGCCGGCCACCGCCCGTCGCGCGGCCCAGCGCGAACCCGACGTTGTCGGCGACGGAGAGGTGGGGGAACATCGCCCCCTCCTGCGGCACATAGCCGACGCGGCGGCGCTCGGGCCGGACGCGGTGGCGCCCGTCGTCGATGAGCGAGCCGCCGATGCGCACCCGTCCCCCGGTGGCAGGCTGGAAGCCGGCGAGCACCCGGAGCAGCGTCGTCTTCCCGCACCCCGAGGGCCCGAGCACGCAGGCGAGACTCCCTCCCGGGATGCGCAGGTCGAGGCCGCGGAGGACCGGGGCCCCGCCGTATGCGGCGTGCAGGCGCTCGACGTCGATCGAGTGGGCACCGGTGTGCATGGCGCCGCTCACGACCGTGCCAGACCGAGGCGGGTGAGCAGGAACACCGGCACCGCGGAGGTGAGGACCATGATGGCGGCATACGGCGCCGCGGCACCGTACGCGAGGTTCGACGTGTAGAGCCAGAACTGGGTCGCCAGCGTCTCGATGCCGGTGGGGCGCAGCAGCAGGGTGGCGGTCAGCTCGGTGGTCGCGGAGAGCGAGACCAGGGCGGCGGCGGCGGCCAGCCCGGGAAGCACCAGGGGCACGGTGACGCGGCGCAGCGCGCCCAGCCAGGTCTCCCCCAGGGACCGCGCCGCGTCCTCGAGCTCCGGTGGGACGCGCGCCAGTGCGGCACGCACGGCGACGAGGGCGAGGGGGAAGAAGAGCACCACGTACCCGGCCTCGAGCAGCAGCGGGCTCTGATACAGGGGCCGCAGGTGATGCACCGCGACGCTGACGATGGTCAGCCCCACCGCGACTCCCGGGAGCGCCCGCACCAGGTACGCGCCCCGTTCCAGGGTGAGCGCCAGCGGCGAGGGATGGCGGATCGACAGCAGGGCCACCGGGAGCGCGAGCACGGTTGCCACGGCCGCCGCGCCGGCGCCGAGGAGAAGCGACTCGCCGGTCGCGGCGAGGACGGACCCCGACGGCAGGGTGGTGGAGCTGCCCCGGATCATCCAGTACGAGATCGATCCCACGGGCACGCCGAGCGCGAGCGCCGTCAGGGCGGCCATGGCGAACACGGCCGGCGGCCCACCGCGTCCCAGCCGGACCGGCGATGCGGGCCGCCCCGCCCGGGCACCGGGATGGCGGCTGCGCCCTCGCAGGCTGAACTCGCCCGCGAGGAGCACCACCCCCATCAGGCACAGCACCAGGGTGAGCAGCGATGCGGACGCGGCGTCGAAGCCGAGGCTGTACTCGTTGAAGATGGCGGTTGCGAAGGTGCGGAAGCGCAGCACCGCGAAGGTTCCATATTCGGCCAGCAGGTAGAGCGCGACCACGAGCATCCCGCCGAGGACCGCGGTGCGAACCGTGGGCAGGGTCACCCGCAGGAACGTGCGCACCGGCCCCGCGCCGAGACTCCGCGCCACCTCCTCGAGCGCGGGATCGCTGCGGCGCATCGTGGCCGCCACCGGCAGGTAGACCCAGGGGTACAGGGAGAGGGTCATCACCAGCCACGCGCCGCCGAAACCCTGCACCGAGGGGAGGAGCGACACCCAGCTGCTCCCGGCCACGAACTCGGGGACCGCCAGCGGCAGCACCAGCAGCACGGCGAAGACCCGGCGCGCGGGGATGTCGGTGCGCTCGATCAGCCATGCGGCGGCGACGCCGATGACCGCGCACCCCGTGGTCACGGTGAGCGTCAGCAGCACGGTGTTGGCCAGCAGGGTCGGCACCAGCGGCAGGGCGAGCAGGTGCGCCGCCCTGCGGGGCCCCACCGAGACCGCCTGCAGCACCACCCCGACGACGGGGAGGAGGAGGACCGCGGCGATGGCCACGACCGAGAGGGTCAGCGGCACCGGCGCCGGCCTGCGCGCCGCACCGCGCACCGGCGCCGGGTGCGCGGCCGGGCGCGGACCCGCGAGCACCCCCCTCCCCAGCACTACAGCATCCCTGCCTGCTGCAGCAGATCCAGGGCCTCCTGGCCGGTGCCGAGGTCGACCACCGGGTTGGTCAGCTGCGCCAGTGGGGGCAGCCGCCTGTTCGACACTCCGGCGAGCAGCGGGTACTCGAAGCTCTCGCTGGTGGCGATGATCTGCTGCGCCGGCTCGCTCACCAGGTAGGCGACGAAGCGCTGTGCGAGATCCTGATGCTGGCTGGAGGCGAGCACCGCGACGCCGGCGATGTCGACCAGCCCACCGGCGTCGGTGGACGGGAAGTGGTGGAGCGCGGAGTGGATGGCCCCGGGGCCGATCTCGTCGCGCAGCCGGTACCAGTAGTAGTGGTCGACCATTCCCATGGCGACCTCGCCGCTGTTGACGGCGGCGATCAGGGACTCGTTGCTGTCGTAGACCTTGGCGTTGTCCTTGAGCCCGGAGAGCCACTGGGCGGCGGCGTCATGCCCCTTGTCCCCCGCGACCCTGGTGACCACCGGCTGGAAGTCGGTCTCCGACGGCGCCACCCCGACCTTCCCCTTGAACGCAGGCTGTCCGAGGTCGAGGACCGAGGCGGGCAGGTCCTTCGCGGCAACCGCCTGGGTGTTGTAGGCGAGTGCCGCGGCGCGCGCCGAGACCCCCACCCAGTGGCCCGACGGCGAGCTGTCCTGCCGGGGCACGGCCGCCAGGGTGGTGGGCTTCACCGCGCTCAGCAGGTGCTTCGCGTCGAGGGCGGCGAGCGCCGGCGGGTTCTCGGCGAAGAACACGTCGGCCGGAGAGCTCGACCCCTCCTGGATCAGCTGGTTGGCGAGGTCGGCCTCGTCGCTGGATCGCACGTGGACCTCGATGCCGGTGCGGTTCTGGAACTCCTGCACCAGGGCGCCCACGGTCTGCTGATGCTGGCCGCTGTAGACGGTGATCGAGCCGGCGGAGCCGAGAGCCTTCGCTGCGGGGCCCGTCGCCGCCGGGGTCTCCGACCCGCAGCCGGCGAGGGCCGTCAGGGCGCCGCCGGCGACCACCAGCAGCGCAGGGACGACGCGTCGCAGGGTCATCAGTTCGTCCCCCTCACCATCTCAGTTAGTTCTCCCTAAGCTGGCTGGTAGGCTAACCTAAGTCAGCTGCAGGCGCAAGGGCCGCGCGCAGGAGGACCGGGTCCGACGCCTCGCTCGAGAGGGGCTGGGCCCCGCAACACGGGCCGTGCTACCCTCCCATGCGACACCGCCGGTGGGCAGGAAGTCGGTCGGAATCCGACGCGGTCCCGCCACTGTAGCCGGGGAGCGCCTCCCTCTCATGGTCACGGCCGACGGGCTGGAAGGCCGGGAGAAGCGTCGATCCGGAAGCCAGGATACTGACACCGGCGGACCCTTCCAGCACGGGGCGAAGAACCCGAGGAGGACGCCATGGCCCTGGTGGATCCGCCCACGACCGCCGCTTCCGCCGTCCCGACGGTTCCCCGGTGGGCCTGGCCCCTGATGGCGCTGTTCGCCCTCGCCGTGTACGCGGTGGGATATGACCAGGGAGCGCTGCTCCAGCCGCTGCTCGGCGCAGCGTCCCGCTCGGCGAACTACGTGCACGAGCTGATGCACGACGGCCGCCACCTGCTCGGCTTCCCCTGTCACTGATGAGCGTCCGCGCCTACCTCCTGCGCGGGGTGGTCGCGGGCCTGATCGCGGGGTTCATCGTCGGCGTCGTCGCGTTGCTCCTGGTCGAACCCGTGATCGATCGGGCGGTCGGCATCGAGTCGCAGCGCGTCGCCGCGGAGCACCGGCAGGCCCTGCAGGCGGCCATCATCCAGCACCACGGTGACGTCGCCGCGGCGGTCAGGGATCTGCCGCCGCCGCCTCCCGAGGTCTTCTCCCGCCAGACCCAGCACCTCGGGCTGATCCTCGCCACGACGCTCTTCGGAATCGGCGCGGGAGGCTTCTTCGCCGTCGCGTACCTGGTCGTCGGACGGCGCGCCGCGCCCCGGACGCCATGGCAGCGCTCGGTCGGCCTCGCCGCCGCGATGTGCACCGGCGCCTATGTGCTCCCGTTCCTGCGCTTCCCCGCCAACCCCCCGGGGGTGGGCGACCCGGCGACGATCGATCGCAGGACCTACGCCTACACCATCGCCATCGCCATCGGCTGCCTCGGGGTGTGGGCGGCGTGGCGGCTGGCGCTCCACCTGCGCGAGCGTGGCGCGGACCAACCGGTCCGGCAGATCGCGGCCGCCCTCGTTCTCACGGCCACCGTGGTCGCCGAGTTCGTCGCGCTGCCCGCCAGCACCGACGCCACCCGTGTGCCGGCCGACCTGCTCTGGGACTTCCGGCTTCGCTCGGTCGGGGTCCAGGTGCTGCTCTGGTCGGTCATCGGCTGCACCTTCGGTCTCCTGACCCAGGCGTCGATGGAGGGAGGACGGCGGTCCTGGGCGTTGCGCGCCCCGTCTAGAAGCCGAGCCGCTCCCTGACGAGGATGGCTGTCACCCGTCCCGCCGCGAGCACCCGGTTGACGATGAGCACGGTGTTCACCCCGCTGGGCACGCCGTAGGCAGCCAGCGCGCGCTCGTTCTCGAGCGGGTAGCAGTACTCGTCGATGCGGCGCAGCCCCGTCTCCAGGTCGGGCACGATCTTCTGACCGCCGACCACGAGGATCACATGCCCCGCGCCCGAGGCGAGGGGTCCGAGCTGGCTGCCGCTCGCGGAGGCGACCAGCAGCGATCCCTGCTCGGTCAGCGCGTGCGCGCTGCCCACCACGAAGTCGGGAGCGGCGGCCAGCTTGCGCATCTCCCGCGCCTGCATCTCGCGGTCCATCTGATAGAGCTCGAGCCGGATGGGCCGGTAGCGGCCGGAGCGCTCGATGTCCGCGGCGACGCCGATGGCCTCGAGCGTCTGCGAGCTGTTGTTGAACACCTCGGCTCCGTCGGGGAGCAGTCCGAGGACACGGTTCCGCGCCTCCTGCCCGGTGGGCACGACCAACGCGGCGATGCCGTTCGACCGCAGGGCGCGGGCGGCGGCGTCGATGCGCTCGTCGGAGGCGAGCTCGGCGAACTCGGGGTTGGGAGTGGGCCTTTCCTCCGACCTCAGCGTCTCCATCAGTCGCTCCCGGTCTCG
>JAXDLS010000093.1:0-3214 GCA_034666485.1 Chloroflexota bacterium | reverse complement strand
CTCGGCGTTGGGGTCGTCCATGGCGTCGACCACGGCGACGGTGCGGCCCGCGGAGCCGGTGCCGGTGATGCCGTAGGCGCTGCGCAGGTCGGCGGCGGTCAGCCCGTGCGGGACGCCGCCCGGCGTGGGCGGCGGCGCCGGAGCCGGGGCGGGGCTGCCGCCGAGGAGGGTGCCGAGCCCCAGGCTGCCGAGCAGCCCGCCGAGCAGGCCGCCGCCGGAGGCGTCGAGGAAGCGCGCCATGCAGCGCGCCTGGTCGTGGTGGAGCGCCAGGGGACAGGCGGGAAGCCCCGCGCTCGCCGGCATCCTCGCCTCGGAGGCGGTGAGGGTCCCGCTGAGACCGAACCCGACCAGTGCGGACGCGCACACGCCCACCGTCACACGCCAACCCCTGCCTCACACGGACACCCTCCCACTCGTCGAGCCCCCCGGCTGCATCGGCGGGTGGAAGCGAGCATACCCACCAAACGCACTCAACGCACAGGTCTTGCATTTCCAGGTCGCAGGCGCCGCCGGGTTGCGCCCGCCTCCGCGCAGGACGGTTGCGGTCTGCGCGGGCGTGTGGACAGATTCTGTGGAATCTGTGGGTGACCTGGGTCACCGAGCCGGACGGCCCGCCCGGGCGACTACGCCCTACCCGAATCCCCGGCGCCCTGCCCGGCCCGCTGCAGCGCCTCCTTGCGCAGCAGGCGCTGCTGGCGCCGGATGCGCGCCTGGGCCTGGCGGTGGCGCTCCTCCTCGGTCTCGGGCACCAGCGGAGGCACTGGCACCGGCCGCCGGTTCTCGTCGAGGGCGACGAAGACGAGGTGGGCGGAGGAGACGTGCACGGTCTCCGCACCGGGAATCTCCACGTCGACCTCCACGCCCACCTCCATCGAGGTGCGGCCGGTGTCGTTGACCTGGGCGCGGACGATCACCAAGTCGCCGATGTGCACCGAGGCGAGGAAGCTCATCTCGTCCATCGAGGCGGTGACCGTCGGGCCGCCGCAATGACGGCCGGCGGCGATGCCCCCGGCGGTGTCGACCAGACGCATGATGGTGCCGCCGTGGACGAAGCCGGCGATGCTGGCGTGGATGATCTCCATCGGCTCGACGATCACCGTCCGCGACACCGACGGCGGACGCGGGCTGAGATCGCGGACCGCCGGGAAGGCGCGGCGCCGCAGCCCGATCAGGTCGTACGGGTCCACCCTCACCCCGCTCCCAGCGCTGCCAGAGCGGCGCGGCTCAGCACCTCCACGCCCACCGGCAGGCAGCGCTCGTCGAGGTCGAACTCGGGGTGGTGGTGGGGAGCCGACGGCGCTCCCGAGGCGTTGCCGGCGCCGACCAGGAAGTAGCAGCCGGGGACGCGCTCGAGGAAGCAGGCGACGTCGTCGCCCACGGTGACGGGGTGGGCGCGGTCGACCATCTCCTCCCCCACCGCCGCGACCGCCGCCCGGCGCACCAGCTCGGCGCTCTCGTCGTCGCTCACCACCGGCGGGCAGCCGCTGATGTGCTCGTAGACCGCCTCGCAGCGCAGCGCCCCGGCCACCCCCCGGGCGATCTCGGAGCAGCGCCGCAGCAGCCGCTCGCGCTCGCCGCCGTCGAGGGCGCGCACCGTACCGCGGAGCTGCACCGTCTCGGCGATGACGTTGAACGCCGTGCCCCCGCTGATCCGCCCGATGGTGACCACGGCGGGGTTGAAGGGCGAGGTCTCGCGGCTGACGATGGTCTGCAGGGCGAGCACGACCTGGGCGGCGGCGACCACCGGGTCGATGGCGTCATGGGGCAGGCCGCCATGGCCGCCGCGGCCGTGGATGGTGACGTCGAAGGCGTCGGCGCTGCCGAAGAGCACACCCGGGGTGACCGCCACCCGCCCGGCGCGGAGCGGGCTGAAGAGGTGCAGCCCCAGCACCCGGTCGACGCCGTCGGCGGCGCCGTCGGCGATCATCGGCAGCGCCCCCTCGGCGACCTCCTCCGCGGGCTGGAAGCACATCCGCAGCCGGCCGCCCCAGCTGTCGCCCAGGTCGCGGAGCACGCCGGCGACACCGAGGGCGATGGCGGCGTGGCCGTCGTGGCCGCAGGCGTGCATCACCCCGTCCGTCTCGGACCGGCAGGTCCGCCGGTCGCCCCGCTCGAGGATGGGCAGGGCGTCGATGTCGGCGCGCACCATGACCGTGGGGCCGGGCCGCCCGCTGTCGAGGTCGGCGAGCACCCCGGTTCCGCCCACCCCGGCGCGCACGGTGAAGCCGAGCGCCTCGCAGCGGCCGGCGCAGAGCTCGGCGGTGCCGTGCTCCCTGTGGGACAGCTCCGGATGGCGGTGGAGGTGGCGCCGGGTCTCGACCACCTCCTCGGCGACCCGGCCGGCGGCGGCGCGCAGGCGGGCGTCGAGGTCAGTCACCGCGCGCCTCCCCGGGCACGGGCAGGCCGGCCATGCGCAGCGCGGCGGCCTGGATGGCGCCGTTGGTCACGCAGCTGCTCGCCCCGCTGCTCATCGCCTGCTCGCGCAGCCGCTTCTCGCCGTGGTGGCAGAAGGCGACGATGGGGGTCTCGGGCCGGGCCTCGCGAAGCCGCGTGATCGCCCCCAGCCGGGGCTCGGGCTCGCGGTTCAGGTCGACGAAGACGGCATCGGCCTCGGGGAGGTCGCCGGCGCGGGCGGTGAGCAGGGTCCCGCCCCAGCTGCGCACCGCGGCCGCCAGCTGGCTCTGGAACATCAGATCGTCGCTGAGCAGGGCGACGCGGCTCGGTGCGGTCATGTCGATGCCATCATAGACACCGGTATGAGCACACCCTCCCCCTCCCACCGCCCTCCCACCCTGCTCTGGACCAGCGACGCCGTCGAGGCCATCCGCGCCCTGCGCGTGGAGGAGGGCAGGCCCGCCGCCGCCTTCCGCGTCGACCTCCGGCTGGGCGGCTGCCAGGGCTTCAAGGTCTACTTCGAGCTCGATGCCGTGAACGGCGACGACGTCGTCTTCGCGGCCGCCCCGGACGTGAGCATCGCCGTCCAGCAGGACGGGCTGGCCATGCTCGACGGCGGGATCCTCGACTACGAGAGCTCCCACCGCGGCCGTGGCTTCCGGCTCGCCAACCCCGCCGCCAGGAGCGCATGCGGATGCGGCCAGGCCTTCTACGCCGACTTCTCGGACCACGAGCCGGACGCTGTGGCCACGGCCGAGTGACGCGCACGGTCTCGTTCTGAGGGAGGCTGAGGGCCACCCCGCCGTCCGCGACCTCCGAC
>JAXDLS010000092.1:0-6865 GCA_034666485.1 Chloroflexota bacterium | reverse complement strand
CAACGTCTTCTGGGGCGGCCGGGTGGCAGCCGGCGGCGGCGGGGACGCGGACGTTCGCGGCATCCGTGACTACAACGCGCGGATCGCCACCGACCCGCGGCTCACCTCCACGGTGATCCCGGTCGGCGACGGGCTGTCGGTCTCGGTGGTGCGCCAGCCGGGGTGACGGCTGTCAGTGGTCGTCGGAGCGGTCGGACTCGTCGGTGTGCCGGGGCTTCCTCCGCTGGTGACCGGAGCCGTGGCGCTCGTTGCCGCCGCCGGCGTTCTGGTCGGGGACCCAGCGGCCGTTGCCGTCGTAGTGGCCACGGCAGTCGTTGCGGTCGCACCGCGGCGGGTTCTGATATCCCGGCCCGGAGTTGTTCTGATATCCCGGCCCGGAGTTGACACCGATGTTCGGCAGCGAGATCTGACCGCATCCGCCGAAGAGCAGCAGGAAGAGGGCGACACCGATGCCGATGACGATCAGCACGGTGGGATCGTTCTTCTTCTTGTCCCCATCCCCGGCCAAACTCTGCTCGCGACCTCCCTGTGCGCCCCCAGTATGAGCCGCCGTCGCCGCCGCATGCAGGTACGTTCAGGGCCCGCGCTGGTCTCGCGCATCACGATCGTCATCGTGGTGGCCGGAACCCCGTCCGTCCCAGCGGTGGCCGCCGGACCCGAGGCCCTGGTCGCAGCGCGAGCCGTCGCGCTGGACGCAGCCCTGACCCGGCCCCCGGTCCGGCCCCTGCTGCTGGCCGCCGCCGCCATAGAGGAGCAGGAGCAGCAGCGCCAGGAGCACGACGACGATCACCCAGGTGGTGTTGTCGTCCTTCTTCTTCTCCTCCTTGGCCGGCCGGACCGTGACATCCCATCCCGGCATTGTCCACTCTCCGCCATCCGAGTCCGGTACCAAGAAGCCGCCCCTTCCCCGTCCCTTGTACAAGCGCCCCGCGGTATTGTCAAGATATGGCACTATCTATGACCCGCTCCGGGGGCTGCTTCCACCGGAGGCGAGGCGTCGAGCCACGGGGCGATACGACCGGGGAACGGGCATGAGCTCCGTGCCTCAGACGGGAGGATGCGTATGGAAGCGCCCAGGACCGACTCGGGTGATGGCGGCGAACCCCTCTCTCCGCCGGAGGAGAGCACGCCGGCGCGGACGGCGGGGAATACCGGAACCGAGGAGGATCTGACCGAGCCCGCGCTCGGCGGACCGAAGGATGATCCACAGGAGGCCATCGCGGCACACTCGGGGATGTGGTGGCCACCTGTCGTGGAGGCGGAGCCGGCGTCCGGGCAGGAGGAGGCGCTCGAGCCCGAATCGAAGCGAGGCGGAGAGACGCCAGACCCGACCGACCCCTGACGGGCGTCTCGACGGCGGGGAGGAGGTCGGGGGTCAGCCCAGCCTGACCTGGCCGTCCTCGTAGAGGACCCGGCCCTCTGCACTGTCGTCCACGACCCTCATGGTCGACGGCCCTGGAGCGCCTCCGGATCCACGCTGACGTCGTCGCGCGCCGGCGACAGCAGCGAGATGATGTTGCCGTCGTCGTCATGAACGACGCTGGGGTTCATCGCACGGCATCGCCCGCAGGTCCCGGGGGCATGGTCGAGGAGCGGTCCAGCGGACGCCCCGCTCCGGAGCGCGGGGTCCCGCTTGCCGTCCGGCGAATGAGCCGCGGTGGATCGTCGCTCAGGTCGATGCGGTATTCCCGCCGCAGGCGATTGGCGTTGAGGTCGCTGGCATCGAGGTCGGGCGCATCCACCTCACTGATGTGCTGATCGGCGGCCGGCGGCCCGGGAAGCTCGGCGCCGGGCGGAACGAAGGAGACGATCTCACCGTCCTCGTCATGAATGAGGTGAAGCTTCACGAGAATCCTCCGATCGTGTCAAGGAGTCGAGGACGTCCGCTCCGGGGCGACCTGGGGCGCGTTGGCGGCCGCGAAGAGCCGCTGCACGTGCTCGTCGTCGTACGGCCGCTCCCTCAGCGTCTCCCAGTCCCACTCGCTGCGTGGCTGATGGACGAAGTCGCCGCCGAACACATGCAACGCCGCGCTGAACCCGGCGAGGGGATTGACCACCGAGTGGATGACGTCGCTGTCGAGCAGCGCGATCTCGCCGGCTCCGATCTCGAGGGTCCCTGCGGGGGCGAGGCCGTCACCCGACCGGCGGTGGAGGAGGTTCCGCTCGGCCCCACGATAGACGCCGATCACCGCCCACATGCGGTGGTCGTGCGGGTACATCACCATCCTCGGACCCCAGACGAGACGCGCCACGGTCAGCTCGGAGGATGAGAAGAGCGTGGTCTCACCGGCGGCCGTCACCGGCCCGAGCGCCACGTCCAGCTCCTCCGGGCGCGAGATCGCGGACCGCAGCACCTCGCCGACGTCCTCGGCGCCGCCCGGCCCACGGGATGCGGCGAGGCACCGCTCCACGAGTCCATCGAGGGTCATCATCGCGTCGCCCCACCATGCAGTGGTCCGGATCAGGCAGGCCCGGTCAAGACGTGATAGTACTACTATACCCTTCTCCTCACCAGCGGAACGCCCGCGTCGCGCCGCAACTCAACCCCCCGGGTGGCTAGCCTCGCACCAGCGCCTCGCGGCCGAGCTGGTCGGGCCGGGTGTGGCCGCTGAGGGCGAGGGTGAGGTCGAGCTCGGCGAGGAAGCCGCGCAGCAGCTCGGCCACCCCGTCCTCCCCCGCCACCGCCAGCGCCCAGATGTAGGGGCGGCCGAGGAGCACGGCGCGGGCGCCCAGGGCCAGGGCGACGAAGGCGTCGGCGGCGCTGCGGATGCCGCTGTCGAAGAGCACCGGCAGGCTCTCGGGCACCGCGTCGACCACCCCGGGGAGGGCGTCGAGGGCGGCGATCGAGCCGTCGACCTGGCGGCCGCCGTGGTTGGAGACGAGGATGCCGTCGACGCCGTGGTCGACCGCGCGGCGGGCGTCGTCGGGGTGGAGGATGCCCTTGAGCACGATCGGCAGCCGGGTGCTCTCGCGGAGGAGGGAGAGCCCCGTCCAGGTCACCGAGGGATCGGAGAAGACCGACAGGAAGTGCCGCACGGCGCCGGCCATGTCCTCCTCGGGAGGGGTGGGGAGGGCGGCGCGGAAGACCGGGTCGCTGAGGTAGTTGGCGATGCCCTCGCCGTGCAGGAAGGGCAGGTAGGCGAGCTCGAGATCGCGTGGCCGCCAGGCCAGGAGCCAGGTGTCGAGGGTGACGACGATGGCGCCGTAGCCGGCACGCTCGGCGCGGCCCAGCAGGCTGGCGGCGAGGTCGGGGTCGCGGGGCCAGTAGAGCTGGAACCAGCGGGGGGCGTCGCCCTGCGCCTCGGCCACCTCCTCGAGGCTGCGCGAGGAGGCGGTGCTCAGCACCATGGGGACGCCGGTGGCGGCGGCGGCGCGGGCCACCGCCACCTCCGCGTCGGGGTGGACGATCGACTGCACCCCGACGGGCGCGAGCATCACCGGCGCGGGCATGGCGGTGCCGAGCAGGGTGGTGCCGAGGTCGCGCCGGCTGACGTCGCGGAGCATCCGCGGCACGATCCGCCAGCGGCGGAAGGCCTCGCGGTTGGCCCGCATCGTGTCCTCGGCGCCGGCGCCGCCGGCGACGTAGCCGAAGGCGCCGCGGGTGAGCTGCCGCTCGGCGCGCTGCTCCAGCGCCTCGTAGGTGAGCGGCAGCCCCGGCAGGCGGCCCGACAGGCCCTCGAGGTAGATGCGGCTCTGGTAGCCGGCGAGCGGCGCCACCTGGGTCATGCTTCGCCTCCGCCGGCGGCCACCCGGTCGCGCAGCCGCCGCATGCCGCGCAGCCAGCGGTCGTGGTCGGCGGCACGGCGCTGCGCATAGCCCGCCACCTCGGGATGGGGAAGGATCAGGAAGCGCTCCTGGCGCACCCCCTCGAGCGCGACCGCGGCGACCTCGTCGGGCTCGAGCAGGTCGCCGAGGATGCCGGCGGCGGCGCCCTCGGCCGCGGCCATGTCGGTGCGCACCCCCTGGGGACAGAGCACCGACACGCCGATCCCCTCGTCGCCGTGGGCGATGGCCAGCCACTCGAAGAGCGAGAGCGCGGCGCTCTTGGTCACCGCGTACGGGGCGGCGAAGACGTGGTTGAGGAGCGCCGCCGCCGAGACGGTGCCGAGCAGGTGGCCGCGACCCCGGGCGCGCATCCCCGG
Organism: Chloroflexota bacterium; assembly: GCA_034666485.1. Classification (GTDB taxonomy): domain Bacteria; phylum Chloroflexota; class Dormibacteria; order Aeolococcales; family Aeolococcaceae; genus CF-96. The sequence goes on along the minus strand of JAXDLS010000092.1, from coordinate 2,723 downwards.
GATCACCGCCCGGGCCGCGTACACGTGGGCCATCACGTTGACCCGCCAGATCCGGTCCCAGTCGGCGTCGGCGGCCTCGGGTCCGCCCCGCACCGCGATGCCGGCGTTGGAGCACCAGAGGTCGATCGCGCCGTGGGCCGCCTCCGCCCGCTCCACCAGCGCCACCACCTCGGCCTCCACCGAGACGTCGCAGCCCACGCCGAGGCCGCCGACCTCCCGGGCGACCGCCTCCGCGGCGGCGGCGTCGAGGTCGGCGACGACCACGGCGCGCGCCCCCTCGCCGGCGAGGCGCAGGCTCAGCGCCCGGCCGATCCCCCGCCCCCCGCCGGTGACCACGGCGACGCAGCCCTCGATCTGCATGCGGCGATGGTAGGAGGCCGGGTGGACGCCGCACACGAATCCCCCGGCAGCAGCCGCAGAGCGCTGACCCCGCGAGACGGGCCCATGACGCTGCCGCCACGGCCCCTCGGTCCGGCGGGGAAGGCTGCTCGACGGGGAATTGCGCGCGTGGCGGTATCCACTCGGCGGGGTACGGGCTGCCGACGACCTTCCTCGCCCTGCCTGGGTGCGCAAGACTTTGCCCCGTCGGTTCGTTGAAGTGATGAGCCCGGGGAGCCCGCCACCCCCGGGCTCTTTCTTTTCTCCCCTCCGGCGCCGGCTCCCGCTCGGTGCCCTCCGTACACTGCTCCGGTGAGCACGCCCGCTCCCGCGAGCGCCCCCGTCAAGCCGCTGCTCAGGGGCTACTCCCACGCCGTCGCCGCCGTGGTCGGCGGCGCCGGGACCGTGTTCCTGCTGGCCCGCACCGCCGGCGACGGGCCCAAGCTGATCTCGGTGCTGATCTACGGGCTCAGCCTGGTGGTGCTCTTCGGGGTCAGCGCCCTGTACCACCTGGGCACCTGGAGCCCCGCCCGCCGGGCGCTGCTGCGCCGCCTCGACCACGCCAACATCTTCGTGTTCATCGCCGGCACCGGCACCCCGGTGGCGGTGAACGTGCTCGACGGCGGCTGGCGGGTCACGATGCTGGTGACGCTCTGGGGCGCCGCCCTCTGCGGCGCCGTGGCGGTGGCCCCGGCGCTCCACATCCCCCGCCGGGCGCTCACCGGCGCGTACCTGCTGATGGGATGGGTGGGCCTGGCGGCGATGCCCCAGGTCGCCGGCCGGGTGGGCGCCGGGGTGCTGCTGCTCGCCGGTGGCGGCGTGCTCTACTCCGTGGGAGCGGTGATGTACGCGCTCCGCCGGCCCCGGCTGTGGCCCAGGGTGTTCGGCTACCACGAGGCGTTCCACCTCCTGGTGATCGCGGCCAGCTGCCTCTTCTACGCCTTCGTCGTGGCGTTCGTGGTCCCCCACGAGCGGCCCTGACCGCCGGTTCGATCCGGGCCCGGATCCACCCTTCGACCGCGCCGGGATTCGGTTATCATTCGGTCAAGGAAGGATTGGGAACTGACGAGGGCCGGGGCGTCCTGGGCGGAGGTCGCAGGGTTCGGGACGCCGGCGCGGGTCGCGCCGGGGGACCGTCCCGGGCGTCGCAGGTCTGCACAGGGGTCAGGAAGTGCTGACGGTGGCGACACCACTGTCCAGGCGCGGATCCTCCTCCGCGGGGTGCTGAGGATCGTCGCGGGCTGAGCGTCCGGCCGCGGCCTCGCGTGGCGGTGACGCCACCGGAAGGGAAAGGGAAGGGAGATGTCCGTCAGGGTGATGCCGGCGCCGGGCGGCGGTGCGGAGGCACCGGCGGGGTGGCACGCGCTCACCGGGACCGCCGGAGACGTGGAGCTCAGCGGGCGGCGCGTCCGCGGCCGCAGGCTCACCGCGGCGACGCTGGGGCGGGGGCGGCGGAGCGGCGTCCGGCTGCTCATCTACACCCAGGACGGGCTCGGGCTCGGCCACCTGCGCCGGGCCGGCTCGGTGGCGGCGGAGTTCCTCCGCGGCGAGGCCGAGGGATCGGTGCTCACCATCTCCGACTCGCCGCTGGGCTCGCTGATCCGCGACGTGCCCCACCACGACTACCTCAAGCTGCCCTCGATCGTGAAGGCGGGGCCGGGCGACTGGCGGCCGCACTCACTGCCCCTGGAGATCGGCGAGGTGCGACGGCTGCGGAGCCGGCTGATCCTCGAGGCCACCATGGCCTTCCGACCCGACGTTCTGCTCGTCGACCACATGCCCCACGGCGCCCTGGGCGAGCTGCTGCCCACCCTGGCGGCGCTGCGCCACTCCCCCACCCGCATCGTGCTGGGGGTGCGCGACATCATCGACGACCCCGCCGCGGTCCACGCCCGCTGGCGCTCCGAGGGAGCCTTCGACGCCCTCGCCGAGCACTACGACCAGGTGCTGGTGTACGGCTCCTCCGAGGTCTTCGACCTCCCCGAGCAGTACGGGTGGCCGGCCGAGCTGGCCCGGATGGTCCGCTTCTGCGGCTACGTCTGCTCCCCCGCCCCGGTGGCGCCGCGCCGCCTCCCCGCCCGCCGCCTCGGCATGGAGCCGCGCGGCAGCGTGGTGGTGGCGATGGCCGGCGGCGGCGCCGACGCCCACGCGCTGATGAGCACCCTGGTCGACGCCGTGCCCGAGGTCTGCGCGACCCGGCCCTGCACCTTCGTGATCGTCACCGGCCCGTTCATGCCCGACGCCCAGCGCCGCGACCTCAAGCGCCGGGCCGCCGGCCTGCCGGTGCGGCTGCGCACCATGGTCGGCGACCCGCTGCGCTACCTCGCCGCCGCCGACCTGGTCGT
>JAXDLS010000091.1:0-3626 GCA_034666485.1 Chloroflexota bacterium | reverse complement strand
TTCGCCGAGCTCTTCGACGCCATGGCCGCGGGCTTCGAGTTCTTCTGGGACGGCGCGGGCGGAGTGACCGCGGCCGGCTCAGCCTGAGCCCGACCCGCCGGTGATGGCGATGACGACGAACATCCCGATGATGAGGAACAGGCTGAGCAGGGCTGCCGCCACGCCTGCGCGGCCGAGCACCCAGGGAATCGACCCCGGCCACTTCCTGTAGACGGCCTTGGCCTTCATGATCTCCGGGCCCTCACTGGGGACCGCGAGCGACCAGACGAACTCGTGCACCTTCATGACGTCGTAGTTGCTGGTGTCCACGCGCATCAGGCAGCGGCCACCGCCGTCGATGAGGAGCAGGTAGTCGAAGTAGGGAGGCGCGATCGGTCTCACCGAGACATTCACCGCTCGGGCGATGGCGGCGCGGTCGACCTCCTTGGTCCGGCCGGTCAGAGGGTTGACCTCGCCGACGACGGTCGGAGTCATGTACAGCCGGTCGACCTTCGCGCCGCGCTTGAAGAGCACGAAGGCGACCACCAGCAGCGGCACCGCCACTGCCACGGTGACCAGGGCCGCGGTGGCGGACACCGTCCTGGCCTGCAGCGCGGTCGCGGCGATGGCGACCAGGGCGAGCGGGGCGGCTCGAGCCAGGGCGGTGGTGGAGGGACCGCCGCTCTGCGGCCGCACCTCGAACTCGTCCTTGCGCAGCCGCATGTCCGGCGCGTCCACGGAGGCCGTGCCCCGACCCTCGCGCCGGGCGCGGCCCGGTGCCTGGGGGGGGCCCTGTCGCCCTGGCTCAGTCATGGCGTGTGCCTCCGATACGGCAGACCCTTCCGGGCCGATTATGCCCGGGCTGAAACATGTGTGGAGCAGCGCGTGTGGCCGATCCCATCGTCCGCGCAGCCGTATTCGCCGGCGCCAGGCCGGGCGACGTAATCGCTGCGTCTGGTGCGAAATGCAGCGCTTCGTCGGCGGCCTCGGCGCGGCCGGTCACGACCCATCTCCGGTGCCGCCGGTGAGCGCCTGTTCAGCGGGGGATCGTGACATGGCGACTATCATCGATGAGATGCCGGCGAGCTCGCGGACTGCTGAGGTGCCACGGTGAAGGCGGTGGTCTTGGCGGGTGGGGAGGGATCGCGGCTGCGCCCCCTCACCAGCCGCCGGCCCAAGCCGCTGGTGCCGGTCGCCGGCCGGCCGATCATGGAGCACATCCTCACCCTGCTCCGCGACCACGGCATCACCGAGGTGGTGGTCACCCTCCAGTACCTGGGCTCGGAGATCCGCAACTACTTCGGTGACGGCTCCGACGTCGGGCTCGACATCCACTACGTGGTCGAGGACCACCCGCTGGGCACGGCGGGCAGCGTCAGGAACGCCGCCGAGCTGCTCGACGACACCTTCGTCGTGATCAGCGGCGACGCCCTCACCGACATCGACCTCAGCTGGGTGATCGCCCAGCACCGCGAGAAGGAGGCGATGGCCACGATCGTCCTCCACGGGGTGCCCAACCCGCTCGAGTACGGGGTGGTGATCACCGAGCCGGACGGCGCGGTGCGCCGCTTCCTGGAGAAGCCGTCCTGGGGAGAGGTCTTCAGCGATCAGGCCAACACCGGCATCTACGTGATCGAGCCGAGGGTGCTCGACTACATCAAACCGGGGATGGCCTACGACTGGTCGCAGGACGTGTTCCCCACGATGCTGCGCCGGCGCGACCCGCTCTACGGGGTGGTGCCGGACGGGTACTGGTGCGACGTCGGCACCATCCAGTCCTACCTGCAGGCCAACTGGGACGCGCTCGAGGGGCGGGTTCGCTGCCAGGTCTCGGGACGCCGCGACGGCCAGGTCTGGGTGGGCGAGGGCGTCGAGTTCGGCCTCCACGTCCGCATCGACGGCCCCGTCTACATCGGCAGTGACGCCAAGATCAAGGCCGGCGCCTTCATCAACGGCCCGGTGGTCATCGACAAGTACACGGTGATCGACGACAACGCCAAGGTGAGCAACAGCGTGCTCTGGCAGCACAGCTACATCGGTGAGAACTGCCGGCTGCGCCAGAGCATCGTCGGCCGCAACGTCACCATCAAGAACAACTGCCTGCTCGAGGAGAACACCGTCGTCGGCGACGACTGCGTGATCGGCGAGGGCAGCCGGATCGACGCCGGGGTGAAGCTCTGGCCGAACAAGGAGATCCAGACCGGCTCGCGGGTCAACGAGTCGATCATCTGGGCGGGCGAGTGGCGGCCGGGGCTGTTCTCCGCGGACGGCCTGACCGGCCTGATCAACGTCGAGCTCACCCCCGAGTACTGTGCCCGCCTCGGCGCCGCGTTCGCCGCCACCCATCCCAAGGGCGCGACCATCGCGGTCACCCGCGACTGCGCCCGCTCCTCACGGATGATCAATCGGGCGCTGATCGCGGGCATCGTGAGCGCCGGCGGCAGGGTGCTCGACCGCAGCGAGCTGCCGGTCCCGGTGACCCAGTACGCCTGCCGGCTGTCCGGGTGCGCCGCCGGCGTGCACGTGCTCGCCTCGCCGCTCGACCAGCGCAGCGCCGACATCCGGTTCTTCGACGCCAACGGCCTGCCCATCGACAAGCGCGCCGAGCGCAAGGTCGAGAACCTCTTCTTCCGCGAGGACATCCGCCGGGTCGGCTTCTACGAGATGGGCGACATCGAGTACGCATCGCCCCGGCCCGCGTACATCGACCACGTGCTCGCCGGGGTCGACGTCGAGGCGATCCGCGCCGCCGGGCTGCGGGTGGTGGTCGACTACGACTACAGCGCCGCCTCGCTGGTGCTGCCCGACATCCTCAACCAGCTGGGCATCGCCACCGTTCCCCTGCACGCCGGCTTCAGCGAGGACTACCGACCCCGTCCCGCCGACCAGCTCGACTCCATGCTCGAGGAGCTCGGCGGCATCACCAGGACGCTGGGCGCCGACTTCGGCTGCCTGCTCAGCGCCACCGGAGAGCGCCTCCTCCTCGTCGACGAGAACGGCGGGGTGCTCAGCGCCCACGAGGCACTGGGCGTGCTGACCGTCTACGCGCTCGACGACCGCCGCGGCGAGATCATCGCCCCGGCCTCGGCGCCACAGTGGCTGAACACCCTCGCCGGCCGCCACGGGGGCTGCTTCCGGGCCGCGAAGAGCGACGCCTCGACGCTGCTCCGCGCCGCCGTGAACGAGGGCACGGCGCTCGCCTCCGACGGGCGAGGCGGCTTCGGCTGGCCCCACCAGGGCGCCTTCGACGCCATGTACACGCTCACCAAGCTGCTCGAGCTCCGCTCCCGCAGCGGCCGTCCGCTCAGCTCGGTGCGCGCCGAGGTGCCGCGGTGGGCGCACCTGCAGACCCAGGAGTTCTGTCCCTGGGAGGCCAAGGGGCGGGTGATGCGCATCCTCCTCGAGCAGCACCGCGACGAGCCGGTCGACCTCACCGACGGCATCAAGGTCTTCGTCGAGGGCGGCTACGTGCTCATGCTCCCCGACCCCGACCGGCCCTACTACCACGTGATCGCCAGCGTCGAGGACGAGGCCCAGGCCCGCACCCTGCTCGAGGACTACTCCGGCCGGGTGCGCGCCGCTCAGCAGGCGAGCAGCAGCGGGCGATCCAGCGCCGGCGCCTCCGTGCTCGAGAAGGGCGCTAGCCC
>JAXDLS010000090.1:0-2598 GCA_034666485.1 Chloroflexota bacterium | reverse complement strand
CCGAGGCCCACCCGGGCGGCGGCGATGTTCGGCGCCCAGGCCCGCGGCTTCGACTGCAGGGTGCGCTCGATGCCCGCGACCACGCTGTCGAAGGGGATGCCGAGCAGGCCGGCCACCACCCCGACGTAGATCATGTTGGTGAGCTGCTTGCGCAGCGGGTCGCTGACGATCCGCGCCCTGGCCAGGCGGGCGAAGGGCACGGGGAAGTACTCGACGTCGTCGCGCTGGCCGGCGCTGGGGAGGACCTCGTCGTGGACCACCGCGCCGCCGGGCCGGACCGAGGCGAGGTCGCGCAGCCAGGTCTGGGGTTGCGCGCCACCAGCAGGTCGGGGCGGCCACCCCGCGCCTGGTGGCCGCGGGCGCTGACCCGGAGGTCGTACCAGGTGGGCAGGCCCTCGATGTTGGAGGGGAAGACGTTCTTGGGCGCCACCGGAATGCCCATCGAGAAGGTCGCGCGGGTGAGCACCAGGTTGGCCGACTGGCTGCCCGAGCCGTTGACGGTGGCGGCGAGGAGGGTGAGGTCGTTGACGATCTGGTCCACGGGCATCCGGGGCGGGGCCACGGGGGACAGGAATCCCCCGTGTGGGGGAGAGATCTACCCCCTCCGCCGGGAAAACCGCCGTTCCGACCTCCCGGGCGGGCGGTCAGTGGTGCGTGGACAGGTACTCGCCGAAGGCGGTCAGGGTGGTGCCGTAGCGGCCGGCGTCGGCGGACCTGATGGCGAGCCCGTTGGTGTCGTTCATCGGGGCGGGGGAGGTCCAGCAGAGGCCGTTGGGCTCGTCGCGGCTGCGCGCCTCCTCGAAGGCGGCGTCGAGCGCGGCGGGCGGGTGCTTGACCCCGAGGAACTCCTGCAGCTCGGTGCCGGTGTACTGCCAGAGCATGTCGATGGTGCCGTCGCGCAGCGCCCGGTCGATGGCCGGATCGCCGGCGTGCACGCTGTCGTCGACGGTGTAGCCGTGACGGGCGAGCACCAGCCGGGTGATGGCGGCGAGCAGCTCCTCCTCGGCGAAGGGCTTGCTGCCGATCTTCAGCTGGGCGCCGCCGCCGTCGACCGCGGTGCCGCCCGCCGGGCAGGTCGCGCTGCCCGCGCCCGAGGCCGCCGGCGCGGCGTCGAGCAGGCCGTTCTGCTGCAGCCAGCCCTGGGCGACCTCGTTGACCGGGTGCTTGTCGATCTCCACCGCGCGGTTGAGCGTCGTGATCTCGGCGGTGGTGATCCGGGCGGCGACCGGCGCCATGATCGCGGCGATGCCGGGGTGGCGCTGCAGGACCGTCGAGCGGACGATCAGCCCCACGCTGTCGGGCGGGAAGAGGGCCTTGTCGTCCTTGAGCACGAGGAGGTTGTCCGCGGCGATCGCGGAGCCGGTCGTGAACACCTCGCCGGCGGCGCACTGGCCGCTGGCGATGCCCGCCTCGGCGGTGCTGCCGATGTCCTTGTACCGGGCGGTGGCGAAGGCGGGATTGTAGGTCCGCGCCAGGCCGGGCACGCCGTCGGCCCGGGTGCGGAACTCGGACATGATGCAGATCACCGGCGCGCCGCCTGCGGCACCGCTGCCGCCGCTGCTCCCTCCGCAGCCGGGGACGAGCAGCGAGGCCGCGGTCAGCGCGGCGAGCGCGAGGGGTCGTCTCATCTCATCCGTCCTCCCAGGTGGGGACCACGGCACGCTCGACCAGGCTGAGCAGCCAGTCGGCGAGCAGCGCCAGCGCCGCCACCAGGACGGCACCGACCACGACGATACGCGAGGCAGGCTCCAGCCCGGCGGCGGCCAGCCCCGACTCGATCACGTCGCCGAGTCCGCCGCCGCCCACGAAGTTGCCCAGGGTGGCGGTGCCCACCACCAGGACGAGGGCGGTGCGCAGCCCGGCGAAGACCACCGGCGAGGCCAGCGGCAGCTCGACCCGGAGCAGCACCTGGGTGGGGCTCATCCCCATCCCCCGGGCCGCCTCGACGGCGTCGGGGTCGACCCCCCGGAGGCCGGCCATGGTGTTGCGCAGGATCGGCAGGACCGCGTAGACCACCAGGGCGATCACGGTGGTGCGGAAGGTGAAGCCGGTGACCGTGAACACCAGGGCGAGGAGGGCGATGCTGGGGATGGCCTGGCCGAGGTTGGCCGCGAGCAGCACCGGCAGGCGCACCGCTCGCCCGGCGCGGGCGGCGGCGACGCCGAGGGGAAGGGCGAGGGCGGCGGCGACGAGGAACGAGACCACCGTGAGCTCGACGTGCTGGGTCAGGCGGGTGCCGATGAAGTCGGGAGAGAGCACGGCCGCCTCCTCCGGCGGCACGTCGGCGGTGTGCACCCAGAGGTAGAGCAGCAGCAGCGCCACCCCGACCAGCACCGGGGTGAGCGCCAGCCGCAGCCCGCCGGGCCGCCGGTGCCTCATCGGGGAGCCGCCGCGCGGCGGATCACCTCGGCGTCGACCACCCCGAGCACCCGGTCGCCGTCCACCACGGCGGCGCGGCCGTCGGGCGAGCGCAGCACCACCTCGAGCGCGTCGCGCAGGCTGCCGCCGGCGGCGACCCGCTCCGCCGGCGCGGCGCCGTCCGCGGGGCGCAGCCCGGCGTCGCCGAGCGGCACCAGCGCCAGCCGTCGCAGGGTTCGG
>JAXDLS010000089.1:0-4407 GCA_034666485.1 Chloroflexota bacterium | reverse complement strand
TCCCGCGACACCCCGGCTCCAGGGCGACGGCGGTGCGCCGCTGGACGTGTTGCTGCTGCGGCCAGACGGTCAGGCGATCGAGGTCGCCCACGGCGCCGCGGCCGTCCACTGAGGGTGCCCGGCGACGGCGGTCAGAACGAGCCTCCGGCGCCGCCGCCTCCCGCCCCGGCTCCCCCGCCGTCGCCGCCGCCCCCTCCCGAGCCGCCGGTGCCGGTGTCCCCGAGTGCCGCCCACATGCTCGCGAAGCCGCCGACCTCGTTCCGGTCGCGCAGATCGGCCCACCCGGGGGCGTAGCCCGCCCGGCTGTCGCGGATCAGCCGGCCGTCCATCTCCCGGTCGAGGCAGAGGGCGACGGCGTGGGCGAGATGCTCGTCCCAGTCGACGGGGTCGTCGGGGTCGCGGAAGCGGGCTGCGAGGACCCGCCGGTAGCCCTCCCACGCAGCGGCGGCGCGGCCGCCCTCGGGGGTGATCTCGGGCAGGCGCGCGGCGACGCCGAACCCGAGGAACGCCGCGAACCCGGCGGCGGCCACGCCCAGCCACCCCCAGGGCTCGAGGCCGGCCATGGCGACCCCGGCGGTGACCGCGGCGAGGACCAGGCCGGCGGCGCCCCCCAGCCGGAGCGGCCGCCGGATCTCCGGCATGCGCGGCTCGAACAGCCCCCGCCGGCGCAGCTCCTCCCGGAGCGCGGCCAGCACGGTGTGGGGCCTGCTCAGCACCCGGCCGAGGCGGCGGCGGGTGACCCATCCATCGCGGTCGGCGGCCGCGGCCAGGGCCGACCACAGCGCGCGCTCCCAGGAGGTCCGGACGGCGGTGGCGTCGACGCAGCGGAGCCGGAGCGGCGGGCGGCGGCCGCCCTCCATGCGCACCGCCCCCCGGCGGGCGAGGTCGAGAAGGGTGGCGCGGACCAGCGAGGGGTGGAGGTGCGCCTGCCAGAGCGCACCGGCGACCGCGGGCGGGGCGTCGCCGGGGGCGGCCGGACGCAGCTCCGCGCCCACCGTCACCACGCTGCGCCGCCGCCACAGCCGCACCGCCGTCACCGCGACCACCGCGAGGAGGAGCAGCGCGGCGGGGTCGAGCACGAGGCGGGTCACCGCGGCGGCCGCCATCTCGGCCGCCGACCGGCCGGGGGGCCCGTCGCGGAGGTCGCGAGCCACCGCCGCCAGCCCGGCGCCGACCGCCGCGCCGACCTCGCCGGCCTCGAGCCGGGGCACCATCTCCTCGTCGTAGACGCGCTGCAGCTCGCCCTCGGGGACGCGGCCGGCGAGCAGCGCCGCGCCCGCGTAGATCGCCGCCGTGCCGTGCCGGTCGCTGCCGGGGCGGAGGCTGACCAGCACCACCAGGCCGTCGTGGGCACCCGGGGCCGACTCGACCCTCTCCGCGCTCATCAGCTCCGCCGCGCCGGCGATGGTCTGGTCCTGGCTCTCGTCGAGGTGGCGCAGCGTCACCACCACCGGCGCTCCCGCCGCGGCCACGGCGGCGGCCTGCCGCTCCACCTCGGCGCGCTCGGCGGGCCGGAGCAGCCCCGCGTCGTCGTGGACCCGGGCGCTGGCGGCCGAGGCGACCCCGGCGCCCAGCACCATGGCGGCGGCGGCCAGCGCGACCATAAGCCTCCGGGGCGACGCAGCCTGCACGACACCATCATGCATGCACGCGACGCAGTCGGTGCATCCCGGTCCAGTCGTTCCGCCGCCGTCACCGGACCCGCAGGTCCCGAGACCTCGGACGCGACCGAATCCGGTCAGCATGGGCGGGAACCACAGCCCATCAGCGAGGACCCCTCCGTGGCAACCGCCAGCGTCCCCATCTCCGCAGGTGAGGTCACCGCGCCCCGGCGCCTCTCGCTCGGCCGGCTGCTCTCCATCAACGCCTTCTGGTTCGGCAACGGGGCGCACTGGCAGCCGCTGTTCATCGCCCTCGTGCCCGAGGGCGCCAAGCTGCTCGTCGGCAAGGATGCGAGCGACCTGCTGGTCGGACGAGCCACCGCCGCCGGCGGTGTCTTCGCGCTGCTGGTGCCGCTGCTCGCCGGCTGGCTCTCCGACCGCACCCGGACGCGCTGGGGCCGGCGGCGCCCCTGGATGGTGGCCGGGACGGCGCTCAACGTCATCGGCCTGGCACTGCTCTCCCTGGCCTGGACCCCGGCCCTGCTCATCGTCTTCTACCTCGCCGTCCAGGCCGGCAACAACGTCGCCGGGGCCGCCTACAGCGGCGTCATCCCCGACGTGGTGCCCGAGGGCCAGCGGGGACGCGCCTCGGGCCTGCTGGGCACCATGAACCAGCTCGGGACGGTGGTCGGCATCCTGCTCATCGCCATCGTGCTCTCCATCTTCGGCAGGAGCCGCGCCGGCCTGGAGATCGGCTACGCCGTGGTCGTCGGCATCTTCGTCCTGAGCCTGCTCATCACCCTCGCCGGCACCCAGGAGACGGTGCTGCCGCCGCGGCCGGCCCGCACCACCCCGCGTCCACGTCCCTCGACGGAGGTGCTCGTCTGCGGGGCGTCCGCCGCCATCGCCGTGGTCGCGCTCCTGCTGCTGCTGACCGCATCGCTCGGCCCCGCAACCGTCCCGGTCGCCGGCATCGCCGCCCTCGGCGCGCTCGGCAGCGCGCTGACCGGGCGCCGCATCGCCGCGCTGCGCCAGTTCTTCACCGCCTTCTCGAACCGCGACTTCCTGTGGTGCTTCCTCACCCGGTGCCTGATGCAGTTCGGCATCTTCTCGATCGTCCCCTTCATGGACTCCTACTTCGAGAAGGTGGCCCACTCGCAGAACTCCGGCGCGGCGAGCAGCTACTGGCTGCTCGCGGTCATCGCCGGCGGCGTGGTGCCGGCGATCGTCGGGGGCGCGTACTCCGACAGGATCAAGCGCCGCAAGCCCTTCGTCTACGCCGCCGGCGCGATCCAGGCGCTCGCCGCCTCGGTGGTCATCTTCTCGCTGGTGAGCTCCACCGTCCCGCTCTACGCGGTGGGCCTGCTCTTCGGCATCGGCTACGGCCTCTACTACGCGATCGACTGGGCGCTGGCATGCGACGTCCTCCCCGACAAGGAGAACGCCGCGGGGCGGGACATGGCCATCTGGCACGTCTCACTCACCCTGCCGCAGGTGATCGCCCCCACCCTGGCCGCGCTGCTGCTCACCTACCTCAACGACGCCCACCACACCGTGCTCGGCGTCGCCGCCGGCAACAACCTCGGCTTCCGGGTGGTGTTCGGCAGCGCCGGGATCTGGTTCGTGCTCGGCACCGTGTTCGTGAGCCGCATCAAGGGGGTGCGGTGATGGTCGCTCGCCTGACGGTCTCGCCCCCGGCCTCGGAGTTCCCGGTGCGGCCCCGCGCCACTCCCGCTGCCCCGCCGTCCGCCGGCTGCTCCGTGGACTGGGCAGGGGACTGTTCCGGGTCGAGGTGCGCGGCCTCGAGAACCTCGCAGCGTCGCGGTGCTCGACCACGCCGAGGCCTGCCTCGAGGCGGCCGGCTCGCTGCTGATCTTCCCCGAGGGCCGCTGCGACGAGGTCGAGGGCGCCGCCGGCGAGTTCCGCAAGGGCTTCGCCCACTTCGCCCTCCACACCGGCACGCCGGTGCTCCCGGTGGGCCTGTCGGGCACCCGTGAGCTGTGGCTGCGCAAGCGGCTGACGGTCACCGTGGGCGCGCCGATCCCGACCGCGGGGCACACCCCGGACAGCCTCACCGCGGCGGGGCGCGACGCGGTGCTCTCCCTGCTCGGCGAGCCGGTCCCGAGCGACGGGCGCCGGCTGCTCCGCCGGTGGCTCACCCACCTCTTCTGACCCGGTCCTCCGCGACGGACGATCAGACCCGGGACGGATCCTCCTGGTAGGATTTGCGGTATGAAGGTCAGTGTTACCACGAAGGTCACGATCAGCCTCCCCACCGACGTCTACAGGCGAGGAGAGGAGGAGCGGACCCGGCAGGGGCTCTCCCGGAGCGAGTTCGTGGCGAACCTCTACCGGGAGCACCTCCGGCAGGCGGCGGTCGAGGCACGGATCGCCCGCTACGCCGCAGCCTATGCCGAGCAGCCCGAGGTGAACGATGATCTCGCCTGGGTGACCGACGCGGGAGCCGCAACCCTCGCGGCCGTGTCAGCCGAGAATCCGCGCGGCAGTGCGGCGGGGTGAGGTGTGGTGGGCGACCGTCGCTCCACCACCCCTGCGTGACCGGACCCCACATGCCGTGCTGCTTCTCTCCTGGGACGCGGCACATCACTTTCGCGACCGCATCACCGTGGCGCCGATCACCAGCACGATCCGGGGTCTGGACGCGGAGGTGTTCCTCGATCACCGAGACGGCATGCACACCGGGTGCGTGGCCAATCTCGACATCGTGTCCACCATCCTCCGACAGACGTTGACGGAGCGCATCACCCAGCTCAGCGACAGCAGGATGGCCGAGGTCGACCGCGCC
>JAXDLS010000088.1:0-4538 GCA_034666485.1 Chloroflexota bacterium | reverse complement strand
CCCGAGGTCCGCAACGCGGTCAACGCCGCGCTGGCCGAGGGCGTCGCCCAGGCGCTCGACGAGCTCGACGGCGACGACGACCTCGCCGTCGGCGTGCTCACCGGCGCCGGCGGCTTCTTCTGCGCGGGCATGGACCTCAAGGCGTTCGTCCGCGGCGAGTCGCCGCGCGCCGGCGACCGCGGCTTCGCCGGGACCTGTCAGCGGCCGCCGGATAAGCCGATCATCGCCGCGGTCGAGGGCTTCGCGCTCGCCGGCGGCCTGGAGATCGCCCTCGCCTGCGACCTGGTGGTCGCCGCCCGTGGTGCGCGGCTCGGGATCCCCGAGACCAGGCGCGGCCTGGCCGCGGCAGCGGGCGGCCTGCTCCGCCTCCCCCGGCGCATCCCCTACCACGTCGCCATGTGGATGGCGCTGACCGGCGAGCCGATCAGCGCCGAGCGCGCCTACGAGGTGGGCCTGGTGGTCGAGCTCTGCGAGCCCGGCGCCGCCCTCGACACGGCGCTGCGCCTCGGCGGGCTCATCGCCGCCAACGGGCCGCTGGCGGTGCGGGTCTCGAAGCGGATCATCCGCTCCGCCGTCGACTGGGAGGAGTCCGAGGCCTGGGGCCGGCAGAGCGAGCTGACCGCGCCGGTGTTCTCCTCCGCCGACGCCCGCGAGGGTGCGACAGCCTTCGCGGAGAAGCGCCCGCCGGTCTGGCAGGGGCGCTGAGCCCCGGTCAGGCCGGCGGGTCGGCCCGGCCGGCGATGGCGACCAGCGCGGTCACGTGCTCCTCGAACGCCCGGCGACCGGCCGGGGTGATCGAGAGCCAGGTGCGCGGCCGCTTGCCGACGTAGCCCTTCCTCACCGCGACGTACCCGGCCTGCTCGAGCGTCGCCACCTGCTTGGAGAGCACCGAGTCGCTCATCTCCACGGTGTCGCGGACGGGTCGCGGTGGGAGGCGGCCGGCATGCGCGCCGGCCGCCGTCCCCGGGGCCGGGCTACTTCTTCGTGCCGGCGCAGGTGCAGTCGGGGCTGCACTTGTCGTCCGCGGTGCATGCGCAGTTGGGGCCGCACTTGCAGCCGGCGCTGCAACCGCAGCCGTCGGCCATGCTGGTCTTCATGGTCACTCCTTCTTCCGATGCTCGGTCGCCCGCCACGTGGTGTCGCCCCGGCGCGGGCTCTGGTCGGTGTCGGTGACTATACCCCCATGGGGCATATGGTGTCAAGGCGGTCGCCGGTTCGTCACCGCGATTCCATCGAGACCGCCCGGTCGACGCGGGATCGGATGATACAATGCCCCAGGAGGGCACCGGCATCAGCGGTGCCTCGCGCGCGGAGGACGGGTCGGTGGCCACGAAGGGTCGGAAGGGCTCCTACCAGGCGTCGAAGGAGGAGCTCGCCGCCCGCTTCAGCCGGCTCCAGGGACAGATCAGCGGCATCGCGCGGATGGTCGAGGAGGAGCGCTACTGCCCCGATGTGCTGACCCAGATCAGCTCCGCGGTCGCTGCGCTCGAAAAGATCGGCTTCATCCTGCTCCGTGAGCACATCGCCAACTGCGTCGTCGAGGACGTGGCTCGGGGCAAGGGCGACGAGACCGTCAACGAGCTGATGGCGGTGGTGCACCGCTTCGCCGGGCGCTGACCGGCCCAGAATGGAACCGCTGCAGGCGAAAACGGCATTGGCGGATCCGTTGACACCACCCCACCGCGCGCTATCCTCTGGCCGATGCGCGGGCATGCACGCCACCGCTGGACGGCGGCCGGGATCACCCTGCTGCCGTTCCTCGGAGTCTGGCTGGGCCACACCGCGGAGTACGTGCGCATCCACGGTGCCGTGGGCATCCGCGCGGAGCTGACCGGCTCCGTCCACGGGTACATGCTCCCCGCGGGCCTCCTGCTCTCGCTGCTCGCCGCCGCCGCCGGGCTGCGCTGCGCCCAGGCCTGGTGGGAGCTGGGCCTGCGGCTCCGTGCCGCCCGCGACGCCGTCGCCCGCGCCTGGCGGGGTCGCACCGTGCCGGCGCTCCCGGCACCCCCCGCGCCGCCGCTCGGGGAGGGCCTGCGCCTCGCCCCGCTGCTGCTCGGGCTGGCGCCCCTCCAGCTGGTGCTCTACGTCCTCCAGGAGAACCTGGAGGCGTGGCGCGCCGGCCTGGCCGCGCCCGGTCTGGCGGCGATCGCCGGGGTGCACCGGGCGGCCCCGCTGGTCCACCTCGGGGTGACGGCGTGCCTCGCCTCCGTGGCCCTGCTGCTGCAGCACGCGCTGCGCCGCCGTGGGCGGGCGGTGATCGCGTGCCAGCGGCTGGCAGGGGTCCTGCTCGCCGCGCTGCTGCGCGCGCACCCGGCGCCGCGTCCGCGCCCGTTCCGCGCCGGCTCCCCGCGCGAGCGGTGGGGCCTCCACCTCCTGCGCCGGCCTCCGCCCGCCACCCTGCCGGCCTCCTGACGTTCTCGGTGGGCTCCCCGCCCGCCGCCGCGACCGTCGCGGCACAATCCCGTCACAGGAAGCAGGGTCATGGTCACTCTCACCGGTCCTCGCGTGTGCCCCGCGTCTCGGTCAGCCGAGATGATGGTGGTGCATGCCCGCGTTCGCGAGGTCGTCCATGACCGCGAACATGTAGACCATCCCCGTCGCCATGAGGATGCGGCTGGCGTGGGTGGCCACCTGCCACGACCGGAGCAGCGCGCCTCGCGATGCGTCCTGGGTGAGGAGCCAGCCGTCGACGAGCACCTCGACCATGAAGTAGGCGATCAGCATGGTGGTCAGTCCGACCACCGCCAGGCCGGGCATGGCGAACATGTAGACCATCGCCGCGTTGGCGACGGAGTGGTGGAGGCCGGAGAGCATCTCGCGGGTCCGCCCGAGGCGCCGGGAGCGCGCCGCGGCCACCAGGAAGTACGCGGCGACGGCGGCGAACACTCCCTCCAGGATCCACCGCACCGCGCCGCCGACCATGAGCGACCCGAACATGGTGACCATCCCGGCCGCCATCAGGGCGTGGGAGGCGTGCTGCTCGCGAAGCGACCGTCCGCAGTCCTGGCGCACCAGGCAGCGGGAGACGCAGTACAGACCGGAGAGGGCGAAGGCGAGCAGGAAGAACCACCAGACGCCGGCAGGGCCCTCTCGATGCGCCATCACCAAGACGCTCCCCCCGAGCAGAGTTCAGTCGCACCACAGAGTACCGTCCCGGCCGATATCGTGCGCCTGTCTGCGAAAGTGGCATCGGTGACACAATCGATGCGGCGCGCTTCGGGCGGGAAGCGACCCTCCCCAGGTGGGGTGGACTGCGCACCCAACAGCCCAGCCGTACAGTCGTGCCGGCGATGACCACCAGCCACGCCGGCGCCCGACCGGCCGCGCTGCGCCACCTCGACCTCGACGTCACCGGGATGACCTGTGGCTCCTGCGCCGCCCGGCTCGAGCGCGTGCTCGGCCGCGTGCCCGGGGTGGCGAGCGCCACCGTGAACTACGCCACCGCACGCGCCGCCGTCGAGCACGATCCCGACGCGGTCGACACCTCCGCGGTGCTCCTGGCCGTGGAGCGCGCCGGCTACGGCGCTCGTGAGCGCGACCGCGCGCTGCCCGCGCCCCCCGCGCCCGAGGGCGGCGGACGGGAGGAGGCGCGGCTCCGGCTCCGGCTGCTGGTCGCGTGGCCGCTGACCGTCGCCGCCATCGTGCTCAGCAGCGGCTGGCCGCACGAGCCCTGGGCGCGCGCCCTGGTCGCCTCGCTGGTGACCCCGGTCCAGTTCTGGGCCGGCTATCCCTTCCTCCGCGGCGCCGTCGAGCGTGCCCGGCGGCGGGGCACGAGCATGGACACGCTGGTGGCGCTCGGCACCCTCACCGCCTTCGCCTACTCGAGCTACGAGCTGCTCACCGGCGGCGTCCACGTGCACGACCCCGGCGGAGGCGTCGCCATGCGCGGCCACCTCCACTACGACATGGCCGCGCTGATCATCTCCTTCCTGCTGCTCGGCCGCTGGATCGAGGCCCGGGCGCGGCGCCGCGCCTCGGCAGCCATCGGGGGCATCCTCGACCTGGCCCCCGGCGACGCCCTGCTGGTGCCGCCGGGAGGCGGCCCGGGGGACGAGCGGAGGGTGCCGGTCGCCACCCTGCGCCGCGGCGACGTGGTGCGGGTGCGCCCGGGCGACCGCATCCCCGCCGACGGGCGCGTGCTCAGCGGCGCCTGTGCGGTCGACCAGTCGATGCTGACCGGCGAGCCGGTCCCGGTGGACCGGCGCGCCGGCGACGCTGTCACCGGCGGCACCCTGGCGCGCGACGGCACCCTGCTCGTCGAGCTCACCGCGGTCGGCGCCGACACCGCGCTGGCCCGCATCGGCCGGCTGGTGGAGGAGGCGCAGGCCCACACGGCGCCGGCGCAGCGCCTCGCCGACCGGGTCGCCGGGGTGTTCGTCCCGGTGATCATCGGCCTCGGCCTGCTCACCGGCGCCGTCTGGCTGCTGGTGCGGGGCGACCCTGCCCAGGCCGTCCTCGCCGCCACCGCGGTGGTCATCGTCGCCTGTCCCTGCGCGCTCGGCCTGGCCACCCCGGTGGCCCTGATGGTGGGCACCGGG
>JAXDLS010000087.1:0-4344 GCA_034666485.1 Chloroflexota bacterium | reverse complement strand
GGGCCAGCGCCCGGTCGGCGACGCCGTGGTTGAGCGAGAGCGCCGCGACGGCGCCGGCGACGCCCCCCAGGATCGCGGCGGCGAGGATCGGCCGGGGCAGGGCGTTCCCGGCTCGAGCCCCGCGGAGGGCGGCGCCGCCCGGGACGGCGGTGCGGGCCGTCCGCGGCTGCGAGAAGCGCCGGCGCTCGTGACGCCGGACCCATGCCTGCGCCCAGCGCTGCGCCGGCCGCTCGACGAGCAGCCAGCTGGCCGCGGCGAGGGGGAGGGTGAGCGACAGGAGCAGGGCGCTGCCCGTGATCCACGCGTGCCATCCCTGGCCACCGGGCACCTTGACCTGGTGGCGGATGAGAACGCCGAGCACGACCCAGTGCCAGAGGTAGATGCCATAGGAGAGGGTGCCCAGGCCGGCGAGGAGCCGCACCGCCGAGCGATGTGCATGGTGGGCGCGGAGCGCGATGATCAGTGCCACCCCCGATCCCAGGGCGGCGACCTGGTAGTGCAGCCGGGCCACCCACAGGGTCGGCGCTCCGAGCAGCCAGGCGCTGGCCCCGAAGAGCAGCAGGCACGGCGGGGCGAGGAGCAGCGGGTGCCGGCCGACGAACCGGGCCACACAGTCCACCGTGCCACGAAGGTCGGGCGGCCGGGCCTCGGCGAGGGCGATGAGCATGCCCGGGCAGAAGAGGCCGACGAAGAAGGGCAGGTTGAGGGCGAGCGGGGCCCACCAGGAGGTGCCGCCGAGGAGGCGATCGACGACCAGGCCGAAGACCGCGCTCCCCGCCCAGACGGAGCAGACGATGAGCGCCAGCCGGCCGGCGCCGACCGGCCCGCGGTGGCGCCGCCGCAGGGCGAAGGCGGCCACCGGCATGAGCACGTAGAAGAACGCCTCGATGCACAGCGTCCAGGCCACCGCGAGCATGGTCTGCGCCTCGCCCGGGAAGGCGTTCTGCAGGAGCAGCGCGTGGGAGGCCACCTGCCAGCCGGAGAACCCCGCCACCGGGGGCGCGAGGAGGAGCAGCGCGGCGAGGGCCACCCAGTAGGCGGGGAGGATGCGGGCGGCGCGGCGCATGCCGTAGCCGGTCACGTCGACCGGCCGGCCGCCGGCGAGCAGCGAGCGCAGGAAGGGACCGCCGACCAGGTAGCCGCTGAGCGCGAAGAAGAGGACGACCCCGTCGGTCAGCGAGTGCCGGAGCAGCTGGTGGAAGCCCGAGTCGACGTACCCGGGGACTCCCTCGGCGCCGGTGAGGAAGCCCACGTGGACGACCAGCACCATGAGCGCCGCCAGCCCGCGGATCGCCTCCAGGTGGGTCGACCGCGCCGAGGCGGCCGCCGCCGGGGCCACGGCCTCGACGGAGGGCGGCGTCACGACCACCGGGATCGAACCAACCATCGCCTTCCTGGACACCTGCTCCCGACGTGAGGATACGGCCAGGCAGGGGTCGTTCCACAATGCCATCTCACCGGATGGCGACGAGGGTCCCGGGGTGGCCAATCGCGCTCCAGGATAACCCCCTCCCCAGCCGCACAGCTCGAGTGAGCCGGGGGGACCGGGACGGGCACCCGCATGTCACCCTCGGCATGCGGCATCATATCCGGCCGCCGCCGGGTCGGGTCCGCTTCGCGTTCGTGCCGGCGGCGTGCGGCCACGCCAGGGAGTGCGTCATCGTCAAGCGACCGGCGTCGGTGCTCATCACCGGGGGTGCGGGCTTCATCGGCTGCGCGCTCGCGCAGAGCCTGCTCGACCGCGGGGCCACGGTCTCGGTGCTCGACACCCTGCACCCCCAGGTCCACGCCGTCCTGGGGCGCCCGCCCCGGCTCCCCGCCGGGGCACAGCTGCTCACCGGCGACGTGACCCACGCCGAGGACTGGCAGACGGTCCTGCGGCTGGTGCGCCCCCACACCATCGTCCACCTGGCCGCCGAGACCGGCACCGGGCAGTCGCTGACGGAGGCGGGCCGGCACGGGGCGGTCAACGTGCTCGGCACCTGCCGGATGCTCGACGCCCTGCTCCACGCCGGCGCGGTGCCCGAGCACATCGTCCTCGCCTCCTCCCGGGCGGTGTACGGCGAGGGCGCGTGGCAGAGCGACGGGGTCGTGTTCCATCCCGGGCAGCGGACCCGTCACGACCTGCAGGCCGGCCGCTGGGACCCGCCGGGGCCGGACGGGGCACCGGCGTCCCCGGTGCCCAGCCGGGCGGACGTCACCGTCCCTCGTCCCATCAGCGTGTACGGCGCCACGAAGCTGGCCCAGGAGCACATCCTCGGCGCGTGGGCCGGGGCCACCGGCTGCGCCCTCTCGGTGCTGCGGCTGCAGAACGTCTACGGGCCCGGCCAGTCGCTCACCAACCCGTACACCGGGGTGGTGACGCTGTTCGCGCAGGTGGCGAGCCGGGGCGGGGTCATCGACGTCTACGAGGACGGCGCCATCGTGCGCGACTTCGTCTTCATCGACGACGTGGTCGGCGCGCTCGACCGGGCGGTCGCCTCCCCGCCGGCGGGGCGCCGGGTGCTCGACATCGGGTCGGGACGGTCGACCACCATCGCCGAGCTCGCCCGCTCGGTCGCCGGCATCGTGGGCGCTCCGGCACCGGAGGTCTCGGGCCGCTTCCGCGACGGCGACGTGCGCGCCGCCTCCTGCGACATCGAGCCGGCGGTGCGCGCTCTCGAGCTCGGGCCGACCTGGGAGGTCGGCGCCGGGCTGCTCGCCCTCATCGAGTGGATGCACCATCAGGCGGAGGCGGGGGCGTGAGCTCGCGGCGGCCCGCCACCGTCACCGCGGCGATCCACGTGACCGGCGACGTCGCCCGCTGGATCCCCACCGTCCGCTCCCTCCGTCACGCCCACCCGGAGATGCCGATCGTCATGTCGGTGGCGGAGCGGCAGGACACCGGCCCGCTCGCCCGCCTCGGCGTCGAGCTGCTCTCGGCGCCGACGCTGTCCACCCTGCTGGCGGCGCTGGGGAGGAGGAGCGGCGGGCACGTGCTCGCGGTCTCCGACCCGATCGTCGCCCCGCCGGGCCTCCTCGACGGTGCGCTGGAGATCGTGGAGGCCGACGCGCGGGTGTCCACGGTCTCCTTCCTCTCCAACGACGCCGGCTTCCTCAGCTTCCCGCTGCGCAACGGGCCCAGCCTGCGCTGCCCCGACGGCATGGACGAGGCCTCGATCACCCGCAGGCTGCGGGTGAGCGCTCCGGTCCCGCAGGCGACGCCGATCCCCTTCGCGGCGGGCGCGGCGGTGCTGGTCTCGGCCTCCGCGCTGGCGATGGCGACCCCGCCCGGGAACACCCAGCCGTGGGCGTTCGAGGCGGCCCTCGCGGAGTTCTGCATCCAGGCCCGCGCCCGGGGGTTCGTCGACGTGCTCGACCCGGGGACCTACTGCTTCCGTCCCGCGGACCTCGCCCGGCCCCCCGGCGAGGCCTCGCTCGCGCTGGTCGAGCGCGGCCACGTGCTCGACCGCCATCCGCGGATCGCGCGCCACCTCGAGGAGGAGTCGACCGCCTCCGGCTCGCCGCTGGGGCTCGCGCTGGCCGGCGCCCGGAGCAAGGTCGCGGGCATCCGGGTGCTCATCGACGGCGGCTGCCTCGGACCGCTGGAGACGGGCACCCAGGTGCAGGTGCTCTCCCTGGTCGAGGCGCTGGCGGCCCGCGACGACGTGGCGAGGGTCTGCGTGGCGCTGGCCACCGCGATCCCGCGCTACGGGCAGCGGGTGCTCTCGCATCCCAAGGTCGACGCCCGCCCGGTCGCGGGCGATGACCTGTCGGTCTTCGGCGAGGTGGACGTCGCCCACCGCCCGTACCAGCCCGACCGCCTCATCGACTTCGCCCGGTGGCGGCAGGTGGCGTCGCGCATCGTCGTCACGGTGCAGGACGTGATCGCCTACCACATCGCCCAGTACCACCAGACCGAGGCGTCGTGGCTCGACTACCGCGTCGCCATGCAGCGCGCCCTCCGCTGCGCCGACGGGGTGGTCGTGGTCTCCGACGACACCGGGCACCAGGTCGCGCGGCACCGCCTGCCGGTCGACCCCACGCGGCTGTTCACCGTCCCCAACGGCATCGACCACCTCGCGGGTGACGAGGCCGCCAGCATCCCCATCGAGCTGCTCTCCCGCGGCTACGTCGCCGGCGACTTCGTGCTGGTGCTGGGCACCGACTACTCGCACAAGAACCGCGATCTCGGCCTGCGCGCCTGGCGTGAGCTGCGACGGCGTGGCCACACGCTCGGCCTGGTCATGGCCGGCGCGGCTGTCCCCTATGGCTCGTCACGAGTCCTCGAGGCGTTGTGCGAAGGTGACGGCACCGACGTGTACACCCTCCCCGACGTCACCCACGAGGAGCGCAACTGGCTGC
>JAXDLS010000086.1:0-2567 GCA_034666485.1 Chloroflexota bacterium | reverse complement strand
CCCGTCCTGCCCGCCGCCAAACCCCGCCCCGCCGCGGCAGGGAGGAGGGGGGAGTCCGAGCCCGCCTCCGCGGCGCTTCTGAAAGGTCTGGCGCGACTGGGTCGGTTTCGAATGTGTATCCATGCGCCACGGCCGGGGATGCCAGTATGCTTATCCACCCAACCCACAACCGGCCCGTCCGGTTGGGGATGGGATTGTGGATACCCCAGTCGTCGCCGGATGTCGGCGGCGACGCCGACGACGAACTCCTCCAGCCGGATCTGCCCGTCGCCGCCTCGTCGAGAAGGCCGCGGAGCCACGCCACCCTCACCATCCGCCAACCGCGGTGAGGCGGCTCCGAGGGACGAGCGACAATCGCGGGCAGATCCGGCCTCCTCGGCCCGTCGGGATGCAACCGGAGTCACTGCATCACTGCGGCTTTGTGCATATCATCGGATTCATGTGTCCAGTTGCGGTGCGCACAGACCTGTCCGGCGCGGCCCCCGCAGCGGCTCGGGAGCGCGCCTGGTCGATGCTCAGCAACCACGGCCTCGTCTTCGTGGTCATCGCGCGTGACCCGCACGCCCGGGTGCGGGACATCGCCGAGCGGGTCGGAATCACCGAGCGCGCCGCGCACCGAATTGTCGCCGACCTCTGCACCGAGGGCTTCCTCAGCCGCAGCCGGGTGGGCCGGCGCACCGTCTACACGGTCCACGCCGACAAGCACTTCCGCCATCCGGCGCTGCGCGCCCAGATGATCGGACCGCTGCTGCAGATCGCGCGGGACGGAGTCCGAGGCTAGAGGTCGCTCAGCTGACGGGACAGCTGGCTGGGGATGGAGGCCCCTGCTCCACGTCGGGGAATGCCCCCACGAGGAGGTCAGGGACGCGCTGATATAGTTCGTGTCATGTCTGTGGTGCCGGGCGACGTGGGCTGAGTGCCGCGTGCTCTCGCGGATCTACGTCCCGCTGGACAACTCGGACCACTCCACCGCCTGCGTGAGCGTCGCTGTCGATCTGGCTGCGGCGTTCGGTGCATCCTGCATCGGCTCCCACGTCTACGCGGCGCGGATGCACGACTACCGCTTCAAGCAGATGGAGTACACGCTGCCGGCGGAGTACCAGGACGAGGCCGAGCTGCTGCGCCAGCGGCGCATCCACGACAGCCTCATCGCCACCGGGCTCCAGCTCATCAGCGACTCCTACACCGACGTGATGCGCTACCGGTGCCTGGAGCGGGGCGTGCCCTTCGAGGCGCGCGCCATCGATGGCCGGAACTGGGAGGAGCTGGTTCGCGACATCAACGATCCCGCCACCGGCTGCGACCTGGTGGTGATGGGCGCGCTGGGCATGGGGGCGGTCAAGGAGTCGCGGCTGGGCAGCGTCGTCGACCGGGTGATGCGCCGGATCCGCACCGACACCCTGGTGGTCCGCAGCACCGGCGACCGCACCCTCGAGGAGGGCGGAATCCTGGTCGCCGTCGACGGCTCGCCACAGTCGTTCGGCGGGTTGCGCACCGCGCTGGCGCTGGGGCGTGCCCTGGGGCGCCCGGTCGAGGCCGCCGCCGTGTACGACCCGTACCTGCACTACGCGGTGTTCAACAGCATCGTCGACGTCCTCAGCGAGAAGGCGTCGAAGGTCTTCCGCTTCAAGGAGCAGGAGGCGCTCCACGAGGAGATCATCGACACCGGGCTGGCGCGGATCTACGAGTCCCACCTCCAGGTGGCGCGGGCCACCGCCGCGACGGAGGGCGTCGATCTCCCCATCACCCTGCTCGACGGCAAGCCCTTCGAGCAGCTGCTCCGCTTCGCCCGCGAGCGGCGGCCGTGGCTGCTGGTGGCGGGGCGCATCGGGGTGCACTCCGAGTCCGCGATGGACATCGGCAGCACCACCGACCAGCTGGTGCGCCTCGCCGGGTGCAACGTGCTGCTCAGCAGCCGCACCCACGTGCCCCCGCTCGACACGCGTGCCGCCCACGCCGTGATCTGGACCGACGAGGCCGAGGCGCGGATGGAGCGCATCCCCGCGGGGGCCCGGGGCATCGCCCGCACGGCGGTGCTGCGCTGGTGCACCGAGCGCGGCCACACCGTGGTGTCGTCGGGCGACGTCGACAGCGCGGTCGACGAGCTCATGCCCTTCCAGCGCACCCTGCGCCGCATCGGCGAGGTCGCCGCCACCCTGGACGCGGCCGAGCGCGCCATGGTCGAGGAGCCGCCCGTGGAGCAGGCGCGCGCGCTGTGCACCACCTGCGGCTACGCCGCTAGCGCGGAGCAGCCGGTGGTGTGCCCGGTGTGCGGAGGCCCGCCGGAGGGGTTCGAGCGGCTCGACGTCGAGGCGCTGCTCGCCGCCGCGGCCACCGAGGGCGAGGCGTCCGAGACCGGCTTCGACGGCCGCAGGCTCGGCTGGACCATGGAGGCGAGGGCGCTGCTCCACCAGCTCCCCGCGGGCTACCTGCGCCGCCGGGTCAAGGCGATCATCGAGAAGGCGGCGCGCACCCGCAGGCTGCCGGCGATCACGGTGGAGATCGTCGAGGCCCACGTGCGTCCCGAGCTCGAGGGGCTCGACGCCGCCGCCGGCCCGCATCGCGCC
>JAXDLS010000085.1:0-5751 GCA_034666485.1 Chloroflexota bacterium | reverse complement strand
AAGGGAGGGAGGGAGGTGGACGAAGCCTTCATAGGACTGAGGCAAGGAGGTCCGGCACATGGGAGGCACACGGTGGCGGCGGTGGGCCGGTCACCCGGTCGGGCGGTGACGGGTGCCAGCCGCTGAGCGTGGTGAGCGACACGGTTGGACGGCATTACGCCGGAAGTGATGGCGGCGACTCTCGCTCTCGGACGCGTGGCCACTCCTCCATCTCCTGTCGAGACGACCCACATGACGTATGATAACAGAATCGTGAATTTCACGGGGCTGGTGACAGTCGACACAACACCTTGAGGAGCACGGCGCTTCGCCGCTGCACTGCCGACCGGCCCCGTCTCCCGAGCATCCACCTGTTCATGATTCCCGCGACGCTCGCCCTGGTGGCAGGGCTCACCGTTGCCAGCCTGACGGACGGTGCGATGTTGTCCGTGAGCCTGGCCGCCAGCCGGACCGGTGAGTCGGCGCAGATCGTGGTCGACGGGCCGGCACGCTTTGCCGTGCTCACCCCGACGCTGATCCGGCTGGAGTACGCCGCCGACCGGCGGTTCGAGGACAGCACCACCTTCAACGTGGTCAATCGTCACTTTCCCGTGCCGGTGTTCAGGACGACCGTGGAGGAGGGCTGGCGCGTCATACGGACCTCCAGCCTGACGCTACGGTATCGAGAGGGCTCTGGGCCGTTCGGGCCTGAGAACACGGCCGTCAGCCTGGCCGTCAACGGCCGGCAGGTGGTGGCGCACCCGTCGCTGGACTCCAGCGCGCCTCCCACGCCGTCGCACAACCTTGGCGGCTGGCAGCGCTCGTTCGAGCCATGGACATATCATCACCGCCCGACCTGCCCCTCGAACGCGTCGGGAGCCACCTGCCAGGCCACACTGCCACCACTGCACGATGGGCTGCTGTCGACCGACGGCTGGTACCTGCTCGACGACACGCAGACCGCGTTGTGGAACCCGGGGTCCTGGCCTCGACCGCGCCCGCAGCATGTCGGCGCTTTTCAGGACGGCTACTTCTTCGGCTACGGGCACGACTACAAGCTGGCGCTTCACGAGCTGGCGCAGCTCACCGGTCCGGCGCCGCTGCTGCCGAAGTGGATGTTCGGCATCTCCTACACACGCTGCTGCACCTACGGGCAGTCCGACTACGAGAACAGGGTGGTGCCGGACTTCCGCGCGGACCACGTGCCACTCGACGCCCTCATCGTCGACACCCAGTGGAATACGTCCACCCCGTCGAGCGCCCCCTCCGTGCAGGAGGACGACGGTTGGAACTGGAATCCCACCAGATTCCCGCACCCGCAGCAGTTCCTCGATTGGGCGCACGCCCACGGTCTGCGGATCGCGCTCAACGTGCACCCGACCATCGAGGAGGTCGATCCCAGGTTCCGCCGCGCAGATCGGATCGCCGGAGGCCTGCTCGCCGCGGGAGACGGATCGTTCGGCTGGAACTGGTCAGACCCACGGCACGCAGAGTCCTTCACGTCGGTTCACGAACCGTTTGCGCGTCAGGGAATCGACTTCTGGTGGTTGGACTGGTGCTGCGATCGAATCAGCAGAGTCGCCATGCCCGGCCTCACACCCGATACCTGGGTCAATCAGCTCTATGCGGAGGACCTGGCGCGGGGAGGTCAGCGCGGCTTCGCCCTGTCACGCATCGGCGCATCCACGCAGGATTGGACGGGTACATACCCCTCGGGGCCCTGGGCCGAGCACCGCTACTCGGTTCACTTCACCGGCGACACCTGGAGCACGTGGAACACGCTGGCGTTCGAGTCGCTGATGACCATCCGCGAGGGCAACATCGGCATGCCATATGTCAGCCACGACATCGGGGGTTACCTCGGTCCGCCCCCCGGGGGAAAGGACAGCGATGATCTCTATGCGCGATGGGTCCAGTTCGGTGCATTCCAGCCCGTGCTGCGCTTGCATGGCACCGCTGAGCGACTGCCATGGGAGTATGGCCCTGCCGCCCGCGCCTCTGCGGACAGCTTCCTGCAACTGCGCGAGGCACTGATTCCGTACATCTACGCCACTGCCCGGGAGGCGTACGACACCGCCGTGCCGATGGTCCGCGGTCTCTACCTGGAGTATCCCGAGGAACCCATGGCCTACCGCTTCGACCACGAGTACATGTTCGGCGACGAGGTCCTGGTCGCGCCGGTCACCTCCCCTGGCGCGGTCGCCTCGACGCAGGTGTGGTTTCCTCCCGGCGGGTGGACCGATCTCTTCACCGGCGTCCGGTACCGAGGCCCTGGAGTGGCGACCGTGGTGTCGTCACTGGAACGCATGCCCGTGTTCGTGCGCGCCGGCGGCATCGTGCCGATGAAGCCGAACATGGATCACATCGACGCCGACCCCACCGCGGCCACGCTGCTCGAGGTCATGGCCGGGGAGGACGGCTCGTATCGCCTCTATGACGACGCGGGTCAGGGTCGTGGATACCGGCGCGGCGAGTATGCGTGGACCCTGGTGACCCACGACGAGCGTGGCCGCGGCGGGGGCAGCGTGACCATCGGAGCTGCCGAGGGCACCTATCCTGGCCAGCCGGCGTACCGGACCTTCGCGGTGGATGTCGTGGGCGTCAGCGAGCCCTCCAGCATCCGCGTTGGCTCCTCGACACTCGGGAGGATGGTGGCTGGTGCCACCGGACCGGGCTGGTGGTACGACACTCTCGCCGGCACCGTGCACGTTGTTCTGGAGCCGACCCCGACCAAGCAGTCCGTGAACATCGTCATGGCCGGTGCGCGAGACATGCTGCGATGACCTGCGGCCGACGGCACTGTGCAAGGCACGGTCAGCTTGCGCGGCGGAGGTGGACGTCGATGGTGCCCCCGAGAGCGGCGGCGATGCGAGTCAGGGTGCTGAGGGCGGGCTCGCGGCCGCCGGCTTCGAGGCGGGCGATGGTCTGCTGCTTGGTGCCGATGCGCTCGGCGAGCTCGGTCTGGGTGAGGCCGGCCTCGGTGCGCCACGCGCGCACCTGCTGACCGAGCTCATGGGCAAGACGGCGACGCTCGTAGGCGGCGCGGAGGGCAGGGTCGGCCAGGGCCTCCTCTCGGAGCACGGCCCAGGGGGTGGTGTGCACGGGGCCGGCCAGGTGCTCGTTCGCCGCCTGCTCAGCGCGGTCGATCTCGGCTGTCTCGCGGCGCTGGGTCTTGAGGAAGTGGGCAGCAGGATGGCCCGTTCGCCCTTGGCGAGGTAGTAGGCCATATGGGTGTGCAAGGGGATGTGGGCGAGGTGTTGCTGGGGGGGCGGTCCTCACGATCGGCGGGTTGCAGCCCTCACGAGAGGACAGATGCCACCGGGGGGCCGCGGGTGGCGGCCCCCCGGTGGCCCTCATCCCGCGGGGGCGAGCGCCGGCGCGACGCCGTTGGGCTCCGTCTCGCCGTCGGGGTCGCGCTCGGCGGCGCCGTCGCGGCGGTCGAGGAGCTGCATGATGTCGGCGACGATCTCGGTGGTCACCTTGCGCATGCCGTCGGAGCTGTCGTACTCGCGGGTGCGCAGCTTGCCCTCGACGTAGACGCGGCGGCCCTTGACGCAGTAGGCGGCGCAGATCTCGGCGAGGCGGCCGAAGCTGATCACGGTGTGGAACTCGGCGCTCTCCTGGCGGTTGCCCTCGGCGTCGCGCCACACCGCGTTGGTGGCGATGCGCAGGCGGGTCATCGGCGAGCGGGCGGCGATGCTCTCGGCGTCGCGGGTGAGGTTGCCGATGAGGATGACTCGGTTGACCATGACGGTTCTCCGTGGCGGGGAGCGGCGCTCCCCTGGGTGAGGTCGAGCGACGGGTCCTCGGGGAGGCCGTCGCGGCGGATCTCGAAGTGGAGGTGCGGCCCGGTGGAGTTGCCGGTGGAGCCGACCGCGCCGATCACCTCGCCTGCGGCGACGGTGTCGCCGTCGGCGACCGCGACCGCGCTGAGATGGCCGTAGAGGCTGCTGAGGCCGTCGCCGTGGTCCAGCACCACGTGGAGGCCGTAGCCGCCGGCCGACACCGTCAGCCGGGCCACGCCGGGGAGGGTGGCGTGGACCGGGGTGCCGGCCGGCGCGGCGAGGTCCAGTCCGCTGTGGAAGTGGCCGGCGGCGCAGACGCGGCTGGCCGGCTCGATGGCGAGCGCGGTGCAGCCGTAGGGCTGGCTGATCGCGGCGCCGGGGACGGGGTCGGCGAATCCGCCCTCGGGCACGCCCCGGAGCGCCGCGCCCGCGCCGGCGACGCCGAGGCCGGCGGCGCCGAGCACGGTGGCGGACACGGTGGCGACGAGCACGGCGCGGATCACGCGCGCCGCCTCGTGGTGTGGCCGTGGTGGACGGCGCGGTGCACCGAGCGCTCGAGGCGGTGGCCGAGGGTCTCCGCCTTGGTCTCGAGGTGGGCGGCCACGTTGAGCGCGCCGGGCACCTTGAGCATCAGGAAGAGGGTGGCGAGCGCGTAGAGGCTCTGCACCAGCCCGCCGCCGGCGTCGACGGCGATCACCTCGGCGACGCGGAGCACGATCAGCTGCACCGGCTGCATCGCCACGGTGACCGTGAAGAGTCGCATCCAGCCGCGGGCGTGACCGCGGGTGTCGGGGAGCACGGTGCAGATCGCCGCCAGCGGCGCCACCACGATGAGCACGCAGAGCAGCGCGTGGCGCACCACGTAGGCGAGCACGAGGATGACGAGGGCGATGACCACGGCGACGGCGAAGACGGCGTGGAAGAGGTCCTGTCCCACGGACATGTGCGCCACCGCGGGCGGGCCGATCACCGGCGACCAGGGCAGGCCGTCGACCTGCAGCTCGTCACCGAGCGAGAGCGCAACCGCGCAGAGGGCGTTGTCGAGGTCGAGGGCCATCGCCAGCAGCGGCAGCGAGAAGTGCACCAGCACGATGGCGAGCAGCAGCCGCGGGAGCATCACCTTCAGCGAGTAGCGGGCGCGGTAGCCGGTGCGCTCGAAGATGCCGCGCAGCGAGGCGATGAGCAGCACCGCGGTGAGCAGGAGGTCGCAGGCCACCGCCAGGCCGAGGTTGAGACGGCGCAGGCCGGGGTTGTCGGTGAGCGGCCGCGGGTGCGCGTCGGTGGTGTCGACGGTGCGGAAGAGGTAGCGCCGCAGCACTCCCTCGATGTCCGCGCGGGCGCCGTCGACGAAGTGACCGAGGGCGCCGCTGAGGAGGTGGACGAACCCTCCCAGCGGATCCATCAGGCCGGGGAGCAGCGCCACCGCCGTGGTGCGCACCGGGGCGGACCCGCGCCGGTCAGTGGGCGCCGCCGGGGATGGTGGAGATCAGCGCGTGGGTGAGCGTCCCCGCCACCTCGACGCCGATGGTGCCGAAGACGATGCGCCCGATCCAGCGCTTCGCCTCCATGACGCTGCGCGGCTCGACCGCAATGATCTTGTAGGCGAAGGCGAGCAGGAAGGCCAGGGCGCCCACCGAGCCGATCAGACCCTGGGCGAGGACGATCCAGTTGTCGATGAGCTGCTTGAGCTGCTCCACGGGAGGCGCCTCCTGACACGCGGTCGGTGGTGGCCGCCCCTCCAGGCCGCCGGCGGGGAGATGCCGGCTGCGCGGAGCCTACACAAACATGTGTGTGATGGTCAAGGGAGCGCTGCCGTCAGACCCGGACGATCAGCCCTGCCGCCGTGTGGTGGGTCGTCACGGACGTGTTGCCCCCGGGCCGAGGCCCAGCCCCCAGACTGGACCCGATGCGAGGGCGAGGAACGACATGAGCGGGCTCATGCACATGAACGGCATGCTCGCGATGCTGCTGATCTGTGCCGTGCTCC
>JAXDLS010000084.1:0-4261 GCA_034666485.1 Chloroflexota bacterium | reverse complement strand
AGCCTCGCCGAGGTGCTCCGCGCCCACGGGGTGGACGCCGTCGACGTCTGCGGCATCGCCACCGAGTACTGCGTCCGCGAGACCGCCCTCTCGGCCCGCCGCCTGGGCCTGTCCACCCGGGTGCTGCAGGGGCTCTGCGCCGGCCTCGACGAGGCGGGGGTGGCGGCGACCGTGGCCGGTCTGACCGCCGCCGGAGTCGATGTCGAGGCGGCCGGCTGAGGCGTCCCCAGCCGACGCGGCCCCGCCGGTCGTGGCGAGCGTTACTATCACGTCAAAAGACGCCGTTCTGAGCGCTACGCCATGGCGATGGGTGGCCCGCCGTCACTGCAATCTCTGTGCTGATTCGCTGAGCGTCTGGAGCCGGCGGAGCGTGGCATCCTGCAGGTCGATGTCCGCGTCGAAGGCGGCACGCCCCGCTGCCGTCGAGCTCTCGATGCGCCGGAGCATCTCAGCGATGTGCTCGAGGTTGCCGAGGTCGTCGGATCCCCTCAGAGCAGGACGGCCTCGCGCTCGACCCGCGCGCGGACACGGGCCCGCAGCGTGGTGCCGGCCTCCACGCGGCAGCCGAGGAGGACGCTCAGGTCCCTCTCCAGTTCCACGAGGTCTCCGAGCGTGCGACCGGGTTCCATGTCGACCAGGAGGTCGAGGTCACTCGCGTTGTCCGCCTCGCCACGCGCGATCGAGCCGAATACCCGAAGGTTGCTCGCTCCGTGGCGGCGGGCGATGGCGAGGATGTCGGCGCGCTGTGTCCGGAGGTCGTCGAGAGCGAGCGGCATCGACATCACGGTATCACCGAAGTGGCACCCGGACAGTCGCCCGCCCTGGTCGCGCACTGCGGTCCGAGCGTGCCTTCGAAGACCGGCGGTGTCGCCCACCCGGGTTCCTCCGGCCGCGGCGCCGGTCCATAATGGCGCGGCCGGCCGCAGCCGGGAGGAAGGGACGTCCGGCAGGAGGACGGGATGTGGTGACCTTGCGACGGCTTCGCCCCCGGCGCGGCGCGCTGTGCGCGGTGGTGGCGGTGGCGCTGCTGGCCACCGCCTCGCTACTGGCTCCGGTGGCGACGGTGCCGGTCGCCGCGGAGGGCGCTCCGGCGCTCGACGCGGCGGTGCGGGCCACCCTCGACGAGATCGACGCCCACGGCTTCAACCCTGCGACCGGCGGCCTCTTCATCAACTGGTCGGTCGACGACCCGGCCCGCTCCAACCTCCCCGACGGCAGCCCGGCACGCCGCGACGAGCTCACCGACCTGCGCCACGTGCTCAACATGGCGTGGTACCAGCGGCGCCACCCCGGCGACCGCTCGCAGGCGGCGACGCTGGCACGGCTGATGCCTCCCCTTCGGGACAAGGTCGTCCATTACTCCTCGGACAAGGGCTGGGTCTACTGGCAGTTCCTGCAGCTCGCAGCGGTGACCGGCGACGCCTTCTGGGCGCAGCGGGCGCAGGCCTTCGCCGGCCACCTCGCGGGCATCGTCGACCCGCTCACGGGGGTGGTGCACGGCCGCATCGCCGCCGACGGCCACCAGCCCGCCTGCCCGGACGGCTACCGGGTCGACCACGACCTCGAGGACGGTCTCGCCCTGGTCGACGCGGGACGGCGCTTCGGCGACGCCACCTGGGTCATGGTGGGCCTGCGCGAGGCGCTCACCGTGGTCGCGCAGGCCTTCGACACCACCTACCACCTCTTCAACCACACCGTCTGCGGCGGCGCGCCCGCCGACCGCGAGGCCAAGGTGGGCGAGCAGGCCGACGAGGTGCTGGCGCTGCTCGACACCGGCGCCGCCACCGGCGTCCCGGTCTTCACCGCGCTGGCCACCCAGATGCTCGACGGCCTCGTCGCCAACCCCACCCGGCTCCACGACACCGCCGCCGGCGGCTTCTTCTTCGAGTTCGACCTGGGCACCCGGCAGGTGAGCGACAGCTACAAGGAGGTCCGCCAGCTGACCCTGCTCACCGCGCTGCACCGGGCGAACGCGCTGCAGGGCGGCCGCTACGCCGCGCTCGAGGCGGAGATGAGCGGGGTGGCGCTGCGCATGCAGCAGCGGACTCCGCTCACCGGCTACCCGTATCGCGAGACCGCGGGCTTCGGCTTCTACCGCGAGGAGCGCTACATCACCACCGAGGCCGCGGGCATCGCCGCCGAGGCGCTGCAGAGCGCCCTCGACGGCGGGCCCGCGCCCGCGGCCGCGCTGCCGGTGCCGCTGCCGCCGCTGCCGGTGGCGCCGCCGGGTGCGGCGGGGGCACCGGCGGTGGGGGCACCGGCGGTGAAGGCCCCGCCGCCGGCGCGCCCGCTCACCGCCGCCGGCGACGCGCTTCCCCGCCTCGCGGCGGCTCAGGCCCCGGCCGCGGCCCCGCCCACCGCCGCACCGGCGTCCCCGCCGTCGGACGGGCTCCCCGCCCGGCTGTCCGCGCTCTGCGGGGCGCTGCGCCTCTGCTGATCCCCGCCGCGGGCGAGGGCCAGCACCACCAGGGGCGCGGCCACGGCGAGGGCGAGCGCCACCACGTTAGCGACCCGGTCGCCGGTGCCGAGGGGGTCGAGGTGGGTGAGGTGATAGGCGAGGTGGGGCACCGCGAACACCAGCGCGCCGGCGGCGGCGGCGCGCACCGCGAGCGGCGCCAGGGTCACCGCGGCGATGGCGAGCACCACGAACAGGGCGAGGTCGAGGCCGCCGACGTCACGCACCAGGTGCTCGTTGAACGGTCCGTCGACCGAGACCCAGTGCCGTCCCAGGCCGGGGAACCCGTCGTAGAACGAGCGGGGGGCGAACTGCGCCCAGAGTCCGACCGCCAGGCTGGAGAGGGCGAGCAGCCCGAGCAGGCCGCGGACCAGCCACCGCCGGCGCACCGGCGACTCCGTCGGGCTCGGCTCGATGCCGGCCACCACCTCGGGCCAGCCCTCGCGCACGCTGGGCCGCCCCGGGGTCCAGCCCGAGGCCTCGCGGAAGCGGCGGTTGGACACCCGCTGCGAGCGGGTCATCACCGTGCCGATCGAGCCCAGCAGGGCGCCGGCCGCCCGCGGCGCGATCCGCGGGGTGGGGGTGCCGAGGGCGCCGGCCAGGCTGGCGGCGAAGTCGGCCCGGCGCAGGGGCTCGTCGTCGACCACGTTGTAGACCCCCGCCGGGACCCGCAGCGCGGCCGCCACCGCGGCGCCGGCGTCGTCGGTGTGGATCGACGAGACGAAGCCTCGCGGACCCATGAACGGGATCAGTCCCCGCCGCGCCAGCCGCACCATCTCGACGGTCATGTGGCTGTCGGCGCCGTAGAACATGCCGAAGCGCAGCACCACGCCGGTGCCGCCCGCGTCGGTGAAGCGCTGTGCCGACGCCTCGGCGTCGCCGGTGCTGCGCGCGTAGGCGGGGAGCTCCAGGGGAGTGTCCTCGTCGATCCACCCGTCGCCGAGGTCGCGGTAGAGGAACGCGACCGACTCCTGCACGTAGCGGGTGGCGCCGGTGGCGAGGGCGGCATCGACGAGGGTGCGCGAGACCTCGCGGCGGATGCGGTCGTTCTCCGCCCAGGACCCGGGCAGCGCCGCCCTCGCCGAGCTCGGGATGTGGGTGGCCAGGTTGACCACCGCATCGTGGCCCGCCACCGCCGCGCGCACCGCGGCGGGATCGAAGAGGTCGACGATCACCGCGGTGGCGCCGAGCGAGCGCAGCAGCGCCGCCTTCTCCCGGCTGCGGGCGGCGGCGGTCACGCTGTGGCCCGCGTCGACCAGCAGCCGGACCGCGGGCCGGCCGACGGCGCCGGTGGCACCGGCGACGAACACCTTCATCGGAGCACCTCCATGAACCATGCCCCGGCCTTCTGGAACGCCCGGGGCGGGACGCTGCTCGCCAGGTCGGCGAGGATGTCGGCGAGGCTGATGGCCCGCAGCTCGTCGCGCCACGCCTGCTCGGCGCGCTGCATGGCGCGGGCGATCCCGCAGGCGCGGGTGTACTGGCGGTCGGGGAGCGCCGCCGGTCCCCGGCGGCGGATCTCGGTGCAGCGGAAGGCGGGGGCGATGCCGTCGACGGCCGCGACCACGTCCCAGAGGCTGGTCTCGGCGGGCGGCCGCGCCAGCCGGTAGCCGCCGCGCTGCCCCGGCTCGGTGGTCACGATGCCCGCCCGGCTCAGCGCCTGGAGGTGCTTGGCCAGGTAGGCGGCGGGCACCCCGTGGAACTCGGCGAGGCGGGCCGCCGGAAGCGCCGTCCCCTCCGGCAGCGCGGCCAGGACGGTGCAGCAGTGGATTCCCCACTCGACCCCATCGGAGAGCTTCATGATCC
>JAXDLS010000083.1:0-2521 GCA_034666485.1 Chloroflexota bacterium | reverse complement strand
GGGCTCGCGGGCCTCGCCGTCTGCCTGAGCATCGGGCCCGGTCTGCTGGTCAGCCCGCTCGCCGGCGCGCTTCTCGACCGCTACCCGCGGGTCCGCCTCATCCGCATCGACCACGTGGTGGCGTCGGTCTCGCTGCTCACCGTCGCCGGCCTCAGCTGGGCGGGGCGGCTCTCGCCCTGGATGCTGCTCCTCGCGCTCGCGGTGTCCTCGCTCACCGCGCCGCTCAGCGACACCGGCACCCGGGCGATGCTCCCCGCGGTGGTCCCCAGCCGGCTGTGGGACAAGGCCAACGCCCTCGACAGCGGCGGATACGTGCTGGCGAGCCTGCTGGGCCCGCTGCTGGGTGGGGTGCTGGTCGCCGCCAGCGGCCCCGCCCTCGCCATCGTGGTCACCGGTGCGCTGTACGCGGCCGCGGCGCTCACCGTCGGCGGCGTCGCCGATCCCCGCCGTGCCCGGGACGAGCGTGGCGCGCTGGCGGGCAGGGTGCTCGACGGGCTGCGCTACGTGCTCGGCCACCCCACCCTGCGCGGCCTGGCGGTGAGCATCTCGCTGCGCAACCTCGGTCCCGGGGTGCTGGTGGTGGCGCTGCCCGCGCTGGCGGCTCAGCGCCTCCACGCCGGGGCGGAGGTGATCGGCGCGCTCTTCGCCGTCCTCGGCCTCGCCGGCGTCGTCTCCGGGGTGGTGTCGGGATCGGCGAGCACGGTGGGCCGGGAGCGCGGCATGCTCGCCGCCGCCATCGGCACCTCGGGGCTGGGGCTGGCGGTGCTGGCCGGCGCCGACACCCTCGCCCAGGCGCTGGCCGGCATGGTGATCATCGGGCTGTCCACCGGTCCGCTCGACGTCAGCCTCTTCTCGCTGCGGCAGCGCTGCACCGATGCCACCGTGCAGGGGCGCGCCTTCGCGGTCTCGATGTCGCTCAACTACCTGGGGCTGCCGCTGGGCTCGGTGATCGCCGGCCCGCTGGTGCAGTGGTCGGCGGCGGTCGCGCTGGCGCTCGCGGCGGTGACCACCGTGCTGGCGGCGGGGCTCAGCCTGCTGCTGGTGCCGCGCGCGGTGGCGTCTCCGTGACCGGGCCGATCGCCTGCACCACCAGCGCCCAGGTCCGTGCCGGCGCGCGCACCATGGCCGCGGCGCAGCGGCATCGCTGCTACCGGCGCTGCCGGACGCTGTGCGACGACATCGTCGAGCGCCTCGGTGCGCTGGCGGTCGAGGTGGACGCGGTCCGGGCGGCGCGGCTGGCGACCCGGCTGCGCTCGGACGCCGACGCGCTGCTGCGGCTGATCACACGCCTCAACCGTCCCGAGTGGCGGGAGCTGGTGAGCCGTCGCGCCCGGCTGTTCGTGGTGATGAACGGGGCCGGGGTGGAGGCGCTGGTCGAGGAGCTGGGGACGGAGCTCACCGAGGCCGAGAGCGGCCGCCCCAGCGCTCAGGGTCGCGCTCTCGCGCTGGTGATGTCGCTGCACGCCGGCGTGCACGCCCTGACCGAGCCGCTTCCCTGATCTCGCCGGGGGCGTAGCGCCCGCGGGCGAGCTACGCTGGTCGCCACGAGCGGGGGCCTGGACTGGGAAGACGTCACCCGTGGACACCTCGAGAGTAGCCCTCGTGCTTGGCCAGAACTGGCAGTCTCGTACCAGTGCATCTGCGGTGCACGAGACGCCTGCCGCCCTCCCATACACTGTGCGCGTTCCGGTGACGCCGATGTCAGGCGCTCCGTTGCGTTGATCGGGAAGGGATCTTCGATGCATCGTGAGAGGCTCGTCACGCACGAGGCGATCGGCGCCGTCCTGGTCGCCCCCCGTGGCGCGGTCCTGCCCGGCGGCTCCGGCATGGCGCGCTCGGTGTCCTGCGACGACATCCCGCCCTGCCGGTGACGACGCCGGGCGGGCCTCCCGGGGAGGAGGTCGAGCGCCACCTCAGCGGGCGGCCGGTGCGGGCCGACCTCCGCCGCATCCCCGTCGACCGGCTGGAGCCACGCTCCGACCAGCCGCGCCACCACATCGACGCGCGCGGGCTCGAGGAGCTCACCGACAGCATCCGCCATCACGGTGTGCTCCAGCCCATCCGGGTGCGGCCGCGCGGCGACGGCTACGAGATCATCGCCGGAGAGCGGCGCTGGCGGGCGGCGCGGAGAGCGGGGTTGAAGGAGATCCCGGCGATCGTCGTCGAGGCCGACGACGACCGCGCGTACGTCGAGGCGCTGGTCGAGAACATCCAGCGCGAGGAGCTGAACGCCGTCGACCGCGCCCACGCGCTGAAGCGGCTGCGCGTCGCCCTCAATCTCGGGTCGTGGCAGCAGGTGGCCGAGCTGGTCGGGATCACCCGGCAGCACGTGTACAACATCCTCAACGTCACCCGCCTCCCCGAGGCGATCCGGGACGACATCCGCGCCGGCGACCTCACCGAGAAGCACGCCCGCGCCCTGCTGCGGCTGCGCGAGGAGCCCGAGCTGCAGCGGCGCCTGTGGGAGGAGATCCACACCCGGGTGCTGTCCGGCCGCGCCGCCGAGGAGCGGGCGCGGCTG
>JAXDLS010000082.1:0-4542 GCA_034666485.1 Chloroflexota bacterium | reverse complement strand
CCGCGTATTCCCTGACCGGGGGTGGTGTGTCGATGAGCGCGAGCACGCCCGCCGGCGGCGGAGGGGTCAGCGGCACCGGGTGCCCGGTGCCCAAGGGCACCTGCTCGGCGGGTCCGTGCGCGAGCTTCACCGGGGTGCCCGACGGGACCTACCGGATCGTCACCACCAGGACGCCCCCCGCGAACAACTCCAACCCCGAGGGCTACGCGCCCTGTGAGGGCGGCAGCGCCTGCCGCTCCCAGGTGGCCGACGTCAGCGTCTCCGGCGGCGGCGTCTCCGCGGTGGTGACCAACGTCTACCCCAACAACAAGGTCACGACCTTCTCCTTCGCGGGGACCAGCAGCGACCCCGTCGTCTTCCACGACTTCGGCCTCGCCGCACCGGGCAGCAACGGCAACGCCCAGTGCGACGGCGACTCCGACGCCGACGACCACAGCACGGGCTCGCCCAGCGGCAGCTGCGCCTTCCTCCCCGAGAGCGCCGAGTCCAGCGCCTGCCAGCCCTTCCCCTGGAGCTGCACCCTCGGCGCCCCGGCCCCGGCCCCGGCGGCCCACCGCCTGGGCCTGACCCTCCCCGCCACGGCGACTGCCTTCGCCGCCATGCCGGTCACGGTCACGGCGCTGAACGGCACCGCGACCGACCCCACCTACCAGGGCACGGTGACGCTCAGCTCGAGCAGCGACCGGCTCGCCGGGATGCCCGCCGCCTACACCTTCACCGCCGCCGACGCGGGGGTCCACGTCTTCTCGGTGGTCCTGCGCCACCCGGGATCGCAGACCATCGCCGCCTCGTCCAAGGGAACGTCGAGCGTGTCCGGCGGGACCGCGACGGTCGGCGTCGCCAACGACGACGCCAGCTTCGTCGAGGACCTCTACCACGACATCCTCGGGCGCCTCGGCAGCGACGCCGAGGTGGCGTACTGGGCGGGTGAGATCGGCCACCGCGGCCGCCAGGCGGTGGCCGCCTTCTTCAGCACCTCGCCCGAGGTCTGCGCGCGGAACGTCGACGCCGCCTACCAGCAGCTGATCGGCCACGCCGCCGATGCCGGCGGCCGAGCCTACTGGACGTCCCGGCTCCAGGGCGGCGCCTACGACGAGAACCTCCTCGCCGCCCTCGCGTCCACCTCCGCCTACTACGGCGGCCACGGCAGGGGCACCGACAGGGGCTTCGTGACCGCCCTCTACCAGGACATCCTCGGGCGCGCTCCGCAGGCCGCCGAGCTCAACGGCTGGCTCGCCGGGGGCCCGATCGACCACGCCGCCATGGCCGGCAGCGTCGCCTTCTCCCACGAGCACCACCTCCAGGTGGTCGGCGCCACCACCTCCGGCTGGTACGCGCGCTACCTCGGCCGCGGCGCCGACACCGGCGGCGCCGAGTACTGGGCCACGCAGCTCGACCACGGCACCCACGACGAGGTGGGCGTCGCCACCTTCACCAGCAGCGGCGAGTACTACGGGAAGGCGGCCGCCTACTGACCGCGGGCCGGGAGACCGGCCACACTGAGCCGGTGAGCAGCCGGCCCGACGCCGCTCCGTCGCCGGGGCCGGCGACCGCGATGCGGCACCTCGTGGGGCCGGCGGGCCGGCTGCGCGTCCACCTCACCGGCGGCGACGACGCCGCGCCGCGGGTGCTCGCCGTCCACGGGGTGGGGGCGACCGGCCGGCAGTTCCGGCACCTCGCCGTCGAGCTGGCGGCCCGGGGGCTGCG
The DNA here is from genome assembly GCA_034666485.1 of Chloroflexota bacterium. GTDB lineage: Bacteria > Chloroflexota > Dormibacteria > Aeolococcales > Aeolococcaceae > CF-96. Next base: position 2,835 of record JAXDLS010000082.1, on the reverse strand, counting down.
CACCGTCGCCCTCGACCGTCCCGGAGCCGGCGGCAGCCCCGCCGGCGACCCCCGGCTGGCCGGCCAGGCGGCGGCGGCGCTCGCCGCCGCGGCCCAGCTCGCCCCCGGACCGGTGGTCTGGGTGGGCCACTCCTGGGGCGCCGCGGTGGCCGTCGAGGCGGCCCTCACCGACCCGGCAGCGGTGTCGGCGCTGGTGCTGCTGGCGCCGGCGCTGGTGCCCTTCGCGCTGCCGCTGCCCTTCCGGCTGGCGGTGTCCGCCTCGGGCAGCTGGGCGGTGCGCAGCATCCTCCGCCTGGCCGGGCGCCCGCTGATCCGCGGGGCGATGCGCCACGTCTACGGCCCCCGCACCGCGCTCATCGACGACGTCGCCGTCACCGAGGAGCTCGAGGGCTGGCGCGGTCAGTCGTTCTCCGGCGTGGCTGCCACGATGCGGGTCATGGAGGCGGAGCTGCGCGCGCTGGGGCCGCGGGCGGCACGGCTCGACCCGCGCATCCCCGTCCGCGTGCTCCTCGGCGAGGCCGACCCGCTGACCGCTGCGGGGGCGCCGCGGGACGCGCTCCGCGCGCTGCTGCCGGGAGCCGCCGTCGAGGTGCTGCCCCGCTGCGGACACGTCCTCCACGTCACCGAGGCGGGGACGGTGGCGGACCGGGTCGCCGCCGTCCAGGCCGCCTGAGGCCGGCGGCAGAGGCGGGGATGACCACGGCGAGGACCGTGCGTCCCGCCGTGCTCATCCCGCCTCCTCCCCCGTGCGGACCGGCTCCCTCGCGCCGCTCCGCATCCCTCTCCGGTGACCGGGCGAGGGTACGGCGTTTGCCATAGAGTGTCAATAAGTCTATTCGCCCCGGCCGTCCAGTTCCGGTCAGACCTGTCGACCCGCCTCGGTCCAGTAGCGATCGCGCAGCAGCCGCTTGAGCAGCTTGCCGGCGGCGTCGCGCGGGAAGTCGTCGACGAAGTCGACGCTGCGGGGGCGCTTGTACGCGGCCAGCCGCTCGCCGACGAAGCCGATCAGCTCCTCCTCGCCGGCACGGCCCCCCGGCTGCAGCTTCACCACCGCCTTCAGCGACTCGCCCCACTCGCTGTCCGGGACGCCGATCACCGCGCAGTCCTCGACCGCGGGATGGCCGTGGAGCACGGCCTCGATCTCCGCCGGATAGATGTTCACCCCGCCGCTGATCACCATGTCGACCTTGCGGTCGCAGATGTGGACGAAGCCCTCGGCGTCGCGCCACGCGACGTCGCCGACGGTGAAGAAGCCGTCGCGCCGGCTGCGCGCGGTGGCCTCGGGCTTGTTGTGGTACTCGGTGAACACGCCGGGCGAGCGCGTCCACAGCTCGCCCGGCTGGCCCTCGGGCACCTCGTCGCCGGCGTCGTCGAGCAGGCGGATCTCCACGCCGGGCAGGGCCCGGCCGCAGGAGTGCGGCTTGCGCAGCAGATCGTCGGGGGTGATCAGCGTGACCAGCCCGGTCTCGGTGGCGCCGTAGAACTCGAAGACGTGGGGACCGAGGAACTCCACCGCCCGCCGCTTCAGGTCGGCGGGGAAGGGCGCCGCTGCGACGATCACGCAGCGGATGCTGGAGACGTCGTGGGCGAGGCGCACCGCGTCGGGGAGGTCGAGGATGCGCCGCACCAGGATGGGCGCCATGAAGGTGGTGGTGACCCGGTGCTCGGCGATCAGCCGCAGCGCGGTCTCGGGGTCGAAGCGGCGCAGCACCACGGTGGTGGCGCCGATCAGCTGCTGCAGCCCGCTGAAGACGCCGGGAGCGCTGTGGTAGCTGGGCCCGGCGAGCAGGTGCACGTCCTCGCTGGAGAACTGGAACGCCGACATCCAGGTGGCGACCGCGCCGACGTCGACGCCGCCTCCGCGGTAGGCGCCCTTGGGATTGCCCGTGGTGCCCGCGGTGTAGATCATCGTCGGCGCCGCCATCGCGCCGCCGCCGGGAGGCTCGGCGCCGGCCGCGGCGGCGAGCTCCTCCTCGTATGCGCGCCACCCCGGCGGAGGCGCGCCGTCGCCGAGCGCCAGCCACCGGCGGCGGCCCACGTCCTCGACCTGCGGCCGCGCCTCGTCGACGGCGGCGGTGAACTCCGGTCCCGCCACCACCACCCGGGCGCCGCTGTCGTTCAGCAGGTAGGCGATCTCGGCGCCGCGCAGCCGGGTGTTCATCGGCGTCGACACCGCGCCCAGCTTGCGCAGCGCGTGGCCGATCTCGAAGCCCTCGATGCAGTTGTGGTGGATGTGCGCGCAGCGCTCCCCGGCGGCGAGCCCGAGACGGGAGAGCGCGGTGGCGGCGCGGTTGGCCCGCGCATCCAGCTCGGCGTAGCTGCGCCGCCGCCCGGCGTCGTCGACGAGCGCGGTCCGATCCGGCGACTGGGCAGCGTGCACCGCGAGGATGTCGAGGTTCATCTCCCCAGTGTGAAGGAGAGCGAGAACCCCGGACCTCCCTCCTTTTGGGGGAGGCCCGGGGATGGGGATGGGGATGGGGATGGGGACGGCGGCGGGCCCGGGTCGCCGGCGAGGCCGGACCGGGACGGGCCGCATGCCCAGAGCAGGCCCCCGTCCCGGCTCCTCTGCCGGCTGTCCGCCTGGGGCGCCAGCTCCTCGAGCGCCCCGGCCTCGGCGCCCGTCTCCGCGGAGGTGCCCACGAGCACCCAGACGCCGGCGACCCGCACCACACCCGCGGGCGGCGCCGGCCAGCCGTCGGCGGCGGTGCCGAGGGCGTGGCTCATCACCTCGTTCCAGATCGGCGCCGCGCCGCTCAGCCCGGTGGTGCCGCGCATCGGCGAGTCGTCGGCGTTCCCGACCCAGGTCGCGAGCGCGAGCCGGGGCGTCCAGCCGAC
>JAXDLS010000081.1:0-6488 GCA_034666485.1 Chloroflexota bacterium | reverse complement strand
GGCTGGGTCGGCCAGGACGCCGAGGTTCCGCCGCCAGGGGCCGCCCTCGAGGCGGCCGCGCGAGAGGAGCTGGCCGGTGCGATGGCCGGCGTGGCCGGCCCGAGCGGGCCGGAGTGGATCGCGCATGCGCAGCGGATGCTCGACGCCGGGGCGGCGCACCGTGGCGACGTGGCCGGGGCCGAGCGTGAGCTCGACCTGGCGGTGAGCGACGGCGTCGCCCGCGAGGAGGAGGCGGGGGCGCCCGTCGAGTCTCTGCGACCGGCTGAGGACGAGCTGCTGACCGAGCAGCTGGTCGAGATGGCGCGCGAGGAGCTGGCCGTGTCGGAGGACCGCCTCGACACGCTGCGGGCGGAGGGCGCGACGAGATCGGGCGATCGGCTGGTGGCCGAGATCGACCGGCTGGAGCGCGAGGTCGCCGAGGCCGAGGCCGAGGGGCGGGACGCGTCGACGGCGGAGCGCCGTCTGGCCGAGGCGTCCGACGAGTTGGCGCGCCGAGGGGAGGAGGCCGAGCGCGCCGGGCAGGCCGCGACCGCTCGGGAGGCGCGGTCGGCGCACCTGGAGGAGGACGGGGAGTCGCTGGTCGCCGACGTGGTCACGCGCCAAGGCGCTGAGGCGGTGATGGCGGCGGGCGCGCGGCTCGACGAGGGCGACGGCGCCGCGCGCCGGGTCGACAGGGGCGTCGGGGATGCGGGTCGGTCGGCCGGGTCGGCGCCCGGCGACGGCTCCGGCGGCGGCGGCGAGGGGACCGACGGGAATCGGTGGCCACTCGCGGATCCGAGTGGGCGGTCGCTCGCGGAGCGGCCTGACTACGCGTGGGAGGCGGAGTTCCTGGACCTCGTTGGGGGGTGGAGGGATCCCCTGGCGCACCGGCCGGAGAGGGGCTGGCAGCGTGGCTGGGTCGACCTGGGCGGCAATCGATGGGACTGGGAGCGGTACGACGAGTGGAGGGCTCGCCAGGAGGCCGAGCGCGGCTCTGGCCGCCGCGAGGAGGAGCCCGAGCCGTGGCAGTGGACCTATCGCGGCCCGCGTCCGCACTGGATGGGCAAGGACACGACGAGGGAGGAGCAGGAGGCCGCGTCGCCACTCGGCCCCACCGGCTGGGGGTACACGGACGTTCCGGTCAATCTCGGTCGCCTCGGCCCGGTGTGGACACAGGGCGGCTACTACGAGCCGAGGCTGAGCCCCGAGCAGCAAGCCGAGCTGCGCGAGACGTTCGACAAGTACCACGACTGGGACCGATGGGACCTGGCGTTCCACGACGACGGGTTCGAGCGCCTGCGGACGTCGTGGGACGCGGACGTGGAGTGGAGAGATCCCGACGGGCGGATGCAGACCCTGCCGATGCGGGTGGGCGAGATGGAGGCGTGGTATCGGCGCGAGCAGGAGATCAACCTGGAGGCGAGCGAGCGGTTGTGGGATGCGCTGCGGCAGCAGTACCGGGAGCGCTATTGGGTGACGCCGGTGGAGGGCGAGCCGCGGGCGATCGTGGACGCGGCCCGACCGGACGCGGAGGTCGACCGGGCGATGGCCGCCTGGCGGGAGGCGCACGGATGGGTGGAGCCGCGCCTCGCCCGGCCGCCGACGGAGGACGAGCTGCACGCCCGCGCGGAGGCGGAGGAGCGAGCCCTGTTCGCCGCGCTGCGCGAGATGCACGTCGGCGACCCGTGGACGGAGGCTCTCGTGGACGCGGTGCAGGCGAGGTGCGACATGACGACGTCGAGGATCGACGCACGTGGGGCTCGGCCTGGCGAGACGGTGGACGAGTGGCTGGCGCGAACGTCGCCGGAGCGCGCCGTCGAGCGGGGGCCGTCCGGGCGGGTGGAGCCGCCCGAGGAGGATGTCGACGCCTTCCTCCGGGACCCCGATGCCTGGGACGGCTGGCCGGACCCCGGCCGCGTGCAGGTGATGACGGAGGCGATCGAAGCGCTGGTGGCCGCCGACCGCCCGGCGCTGCCGACCGGGGATGCGCAGCCTTCGGCCGGCGCCGCCGAGAGACGTGGGGAGGGCGTGAGGTGGGCGGAGAGCCTGCCTGGGGCTGGCGAGGGCGAGGGCCCGGAGGAGGCGGTGAGGTCGCACGCGGCGGAGGGCGCGTCGGCGACGCTCGAGGACCACCCACCTGCCCTGGAGTTGGAGGACGACGACATGCGGGGAGTTGGGCTGGTCGGTGGGGTGCCGCCGCAGGGTGTGAGCGAGCAGGGGGCCGCGGACCTCGAGGCGGCGATGGACGCGGTGGTCGCCGGGGAGGCCACGGGCGCTCCTGTGGCGGATGGCGATGACCACGACGTGGCGCGCGCGAGCGCCGGCGACTCGCTGACGGCGGAGGACGATCTCCTCGACGTCGGTGTGCCTCCGGACCACCGACTCGAGGCCGACGATGCTGCACTGAGGAGTGACGAGGAGCGGGCGGAAGCGGACCGGACCCTGGCCATGTCGGCGGACGAGGATGAACGGGGGGATCGGGCCGAGGCCGAGGAGCTGGCTGCCGACGAGGACGGTCGGGCCGAGATGCTGTCGCACACCGACGAGCAGGCCCTGACATCTCCTGGGCCAGAGGAGGCGGAGCCCGAGGACGAGCGTGCTGCTGACGCCGATCCGGCGACGGATGCGCTGGAGCCGCTCGACGACACCGCCCTGCCCTTGGAGCTCGCAGACGAGATTGCGCTGCCATCGGAGGAGGCGATGGCTGCCCAGGACGGGGCTGAGTGGGAGGCGTCCACCAGCGCAGAGATGGCTGCGGAGGAGGAGGACGAGATGGAGCCCTCCGGCGGCATGGAGGAGGACGACGATTGGGACTGATGGGACCGCCGCGCTGGCAGCGACTGGCGGCTGGCACCACACCGACGACGGGGATGGAGTCGTGGACCGCGCCGTTCGCCGGCGCGTGTCCAAGAGCTACAGCAATCGAGAGGACGAGTGCGTGATCGACGCGACACATCCCCACACCAGGACCCGCCTCACCCCGGAGGGCGGCGCCTGGATCTGGGACCCTGCGACCGGCCGCTTCGACGGCCCGCGGCTGCGCCTTGCCATCGTCGTTCGCGGCTGGACGCTGCCGGAATTCGCGAGCGCGTGCCGCCCGCGCCTGTCGATGACCACCCTGCACAACGCACTGGACGGAAAGAGATGCCTCGAGTCGACCGTGATCCGAATCCTGCAGACGCTCACCACCCGCGACCCGGTTCTGGCGCTCTAGAACCGGATCCGAGAGGCGAGCTCCAGGATCGCGGGGTTCGTCTTGCCGCGGTAGTAGCGGGCGGCCATCTCCCGGCTCTTCCAGCCCATGATCTGCATGAGCACGAGCTCGGGCATCCCCGCGTCCGCCGCCCAGGTGCAGAAGGTGCGCCGGAAGCGGTAGGGGTTGGCGTGGACGCCGGTCGCGGCCGTCAGCCGGTCGAGCATCTCCTGCACGCCGGCGAGCGTCAGTCGCGTGCGCCCCGTGGCAGCGTCGCGGCGGCTGCTCAGGAAGAGAGCCGACGTGGCCGTGTCGCGGGGCCGCCCGCCCTCCTTCGCCGGCGCCTCGAGGTAGCGGCGGAGCCGGGCCGGGAAGCCGCGCTGGCCGCAGTCGAGCGGCACGCGGCGCATGCCGGCCTCGGTCTTGGTCCGGCTGCGGTGATGGCTGGTGCCGAGGATCTCGATGTACGGCGGCCTCGCCTCGAGCCGGACCCGGTCGACGGTCAGGCCGACCAGCTCGGAGGGACGAATGCCCGTGTACAGCAGCAACTCCACCATGGTGCGGTCGCGGCCCGGGCTGGCGGCGGCCACCAGCATGTCAGCCTCGATCCGGGTGAGCGCGGGCTCCTCCTCATCCTCGGCGGGCGCATCCGGCCGGGCCGGGACGCGGAAGGTGGTGAGCGGTGGGCGGTCGAGACCGTCGTGGCCGAGGTTCTCGTGGCAGAAGCTGGCGAACTCGACGAGCTGCCGCCGGACCTTGTCGACCGTGGCCCGGCCCGCGCCGGCGTCCTGGCGGTAGAAGCGCAGGTACTCGGCCGCCAGGTCGGCGGTGAAGCGGTCGATGGAGGTGACGCCGTGGGAGGCGAGGAAGCCGGTCAGCCGGCTGTTCAGCAGGTTGTGGCGGAGGTTGCGCCGTGTCGTCTCCGCGCGCTCCCGGGCGAAAAGGAACTGGCTGATGGCCGCCTCGTAGGTGAGCCGGCCTCCGCTGACCAGGGGGCCGGCCCGGTGGCGGTTGTGCCCGCCCCGCTGCACCGGTGCCCGCCAGTTCTCCAAGGGTGCCACCCCGCCAGTATGACCGAGTCTCTCTGGATAGCAAGGTCAGGATTTTGGCCGACCTCTATCCACCACGCAAACAGGCCCGGTTTGGATAGCGGTGGGGGAGGGGCTCCGGGACGGGATCCGAATACGGGGTCGGCGGATCCGGCCCTCAAGGAGGGCTGGAGCGGGAGACGAGGCTCGAACTCGCGACCCCTACCTTGGCAAGGTAGTGCTCTACCACTGAGCTACTCCCGCAGCGCGACGGCGAGTATAACGCCTCCTCCCGCCGCTCCCCGCGGCCCGAGATCACACCGTGTCAGGGTCGGATCTGACCGACCGATCAGCGCCCCTGGAACACCGCCGCGCGCTTGTCCCGGAACGCCGTCACCCCCTCCGCGAAGTCACCGGAGGCCATGGCCAGGCCCTGGAGGTCCTCCTCGTGCTGGAGCTGGGTGCCGAGGTCGCTGACCAGCGACTGGTTCAGGGCCCGCTTGATCAGCCCCAGCGAGAAGGGTCCCCGGCCGAGCCGCTCGGCGAGCTCACGGGCGGCGGCGCCCAGCTCGGCGTCGGGCACCACCCGGTTCACCAGCCCGATCCGCAGCGCCTCGGCGGCGGGGATCTGGTCGGCGAGCATGGCCAGCTCCATGGCGCGGGCGAGGCCGACGAGGCGGGGCAGGAAGAAGGTGGCTCCGGCGTCGGGGACCAGCCCGATGCGGGCGAAGGCGAGCAGGAAGCTGGCGCTCTCGGCGGCGATGCGGAAGTCGGCGGCGAGGGTGAGCGACATCCCCGCACCGGCGGTGACCCCGTTCACCGCGGCGATCACCGGCTTGTCCATCTCCCGCATCGCCGTGATGATCGGCGTGTAGCGGAGCGCCAGGCGGCGGCGCACCGGCTCCCGCATCCCCTCGAAGAGGTCGGCGCCGGCGGAGAAGCCGCGGCCGCCGCCGGTGATGACCACCGCCCGCACGCTCTCGTCCTCGCGAGCCCCGGCCATCGCCTCGCCGAGCGATCGCAGCAGCGCGGTGTCGAGGCTGTTGAGCTTGTCGGGGCGGTTGAGGGTCAGGGTGAGGACGCCGCCCTCGCGGGCGACCAGCAGCGGGTCGGTGATCGTCGTCGACATGTTCGCCGACTCTACGCCGCGTTCGCGGCGCTCACCGCTCACCGCTCGGCGTCGTCGCCCAGGGCTCGGAGGTGTTCGAAGGTGAAGATGCCGGTGTCGTGGCCGTTGCCCCAGCGGATGCCGAGGCCGTAGAGGCCGACCAGGTTGATGTCGGCGAGCTCGTCCTCACCGGGCTCGAGCCCGGGCTTCACGTCGAAGCGGCCCGGACGGCCCATCTCGCCCTTGCACACCGCGCACGGGCAGGCGCTGCGCAGCACCGCGAACGGGATCCGCTGCACCGCGCCGTCGCCCCACTCGACGATCAGCGCGCGGGCCGGCTCGTCGTAGTCGAAGCGCAGGGCGCGGACCCGCTCCTCCTCCACGGTCATGGCTCGGGAGGATAGCCGTCGGGGCGCTATTCTCGGCGCGCCGTGAAGGTCCTCATCCTCGCCCCCTTCGACGCCGCCGAGCTGGAGCGGCTGCGCGCGGTCGCCGAGGTGGTCCACGAGTCCTGGGTCGACGAGCGGCGCATGCACTCGCCCGACGAGCTCGCCGAGCGGGTGGTCGCGGGCGGATTCGACGCGGTGGTGGTGGAGGCGGAGTTCGTCACCCGCGACGTGCTCGAGGCCGCTCCCGGCCTCCGGGTGGTCGCCTCGGCGCGGGGCAAGCCGGTCAACGTCGACCTCGCCGCCGCCACCGAGCTGGGGCGCGTCGTCCTCGGCACCCCGGGGCGCAACGCCGACTCGGTCGCCGACCTCTGCATGGGGATGCTCCTCGACCGCGTCCGCCACATCTCGGCGGCGGCGCGGCTGGTGCGCGACGGCGGCTGGGTGGTCGGCCTCGACGACGACTCGCTCGTGCCCTACATCCGCTTTCGGGGGGTGGAGCTCGCCGGCCGCTGTCTCGGCCTGCTCGGCTTCGGCGCCGTCGCACGCGCCCTGGCCCGCCGCGCCCGTGCCTTCGGGATGGAGGTGCGGGCGCACGATCCCTTCGTCGACGCCGCGGTCATGGCGGCACACGGGGTCGTCCCGGTCGAGCTCGACGCGCTGCTCGCCACCTCCGAGGTGCTGAGCGTGCACGTCGAGCGCACCCCGCAGACGGTGGGGATGCTGAGCGCGGAGCGGCTGCGTGCCCTGCCCCGCGGCGCCATCCTCCTCAACACCGCGCGGGCCCAGGTGGT
>JAXDLS010000080.1:0-3897 GCA_034666485.1 Chloroflexota bacterium | reverse complement strand
CCGTAGTCGTGCAGCTCGGTGCGGGTGATCCGGCTGATGAGGCGGTTGGCCATCATCGAGGGGATCTTGCGCATGACCAGCTTGTCCTTGCGGTCCTTGCGCCAGCCGCTGACCACGTCGTAGCCCTCGTCCATCTTGGCGAGCAGGCGGGGCAGGTCGTGGGGGTCGTTCTGCTGGTCGCCGTCCATGAGCACCACCGCCCGGCCGCGGGCGTGGCGGAAGCCGGCGCTGATGGCGGCGGTCTGCCCGAAGTTGCGGCGGAACTGGATGACCCGGACCCGGGGGTCGCGGTCGTGCCAGGCGATCGCCATGGCGCCGGTGGCGTCGGGGCTGCCGTCGTCGACGAGGATGACCTCGGCCGTCTCGGGCATGGTGTCGAGGACGGCGAGCAGCTCCTCGACGGCGTAGTCGACGTTCTCCTCCTCCTTGTAGAGGGGGACGACCACGGTGAGGTCGACGGCGTACTCCGCCGGCTCCGCGCCGTGGGCGGTCTCGGCGGCGAACGGGGTCATCTGGACGGCCATCAGGCGGCCACCTCCTCGCCGCGGCCGGAGGCCATGGCCTGGTACCACTCGACGAAGCGGGTGAGCCCGTCGGCGATCGGGGTGGTGGGCCGGTAGCCGAGCTCGTCCCGCGCCCGCGAGACGTCGGCGTAGGTGATGGGCACGTCGCCCGCCTGCTCGGGCAGGTGGCGCACCCGCAGCGGCCGGCCGACGCGCTCGGCGATCATCTCGGCGAGGCCGAGCAGGGGCGTGGTCGCGGTGGTGCCGAGGTTGTAGATGCGGTAGCCGCGGGGGGCGTCGAGGGCGCGCAGCACGCCGCCGACGATGTCCTCGACGAAGGTGTAGTCGCGCCGCGAGGTGCCGTCCCCGTAGAGCTCGACCTCCTCGCCGGCGTGGATCAGCCGGGTGAACTTGTGGATCGCCATCTCCGGGCGCTGCCGCGGGCCGTAGACGGTGAAGAAGCGCAGGCAGGCGATGTCCATGCCGTAGATGTGGTGGTAGGCGTGGCAGGCCAGCTCGTTGGCCCGCTTGGTCGACGCGTACGGCGACGACGGGCGGTCGGCCGGCTCGGACTCGCGGAAGGGGATCGGCGAGGTGGCGCCGTACACCGAGGAGGACGAGCCGAACACGAAGTGCCCGCTCGGGTTCCTCCGGGCGAACTCCAGCATCATCGTGGTGCCGCGCACGTTGACGTCGTCGTAGAGCATCGGCTCCTGGATGCTGGGTCGCACACCGGCGCGGGCCGCCAGGTGGATGACGCCGTGGAAGGGGGCATGCGCCCAGGCGCGGGCGAGGGTCCGCTCGTCGCGGATGTCGCCCTCGACCAGGAGGTACCGGGGATCGGCGAGCGCCCGCTCGACGTTCCGGCGCTTGATGGCCGGATCGTAGAAGGTGTCGAAGTTGTCCACGACCACCACGCGGTCGCCCCGCGCGAGCAGGGCCTCCGCGACGTGGCTGCCGATGAACCCCGCTCCTCCGGTGAGCAGGACGGTGCGCTCCGGGCTCACGCCACGCCCTCGGACTCGAGGCGGACGCGGTCGGTGGCGCGGCGGCCCCAGAGCACCACGCCGGGCTGGCGGCCCATGCCGTGGTAGGTGAAGCCGGTGGCGGCCATCTCGTCGCGGTCCAGGCAGTTGCGCCCGTCGACGATGAGCGGCCGGTTGACCAGGTGCCGCACCTCGTTCCAGTTCATGTGGAGGTACTCGGGCCACTCGGTGACCAGGGCGATGCAGTCGGCCCCCTCCACCGCGTCGTAGGCGGTCTCCGCCAGCTCGACGCCGGGGAGGTGGGGCGCCGCCTTCTCCATGGCGACGGGGTCGTGGGCCACCACGTGGGCGCCCAGCTCCATCAGCCGCAGCGCCACGTCGATGCTGCAGGCCTGGCGCATGTCGTCGGTGCCGGGCTTGAAGGCGAGGCCGAGGATGGCGATCCTCTTCCCCTCCAGGGGACCCTCGACGGCGGCGCGGATCTTGCTGACGAAGCGCATGCGCTGCTGGTCGTTGACCTCGATGGCGGTCTTCAGCATCCAGAAGCTGTAGCCGTAGCGGCCCGCCGCCTGGTCGAGGGCGCGCACGTCCTTGGGGAAGCACGAGCCGCCGAAGCCGAGGCCGGCGTTGAGGAAGGCGCGCCCGATGCGGGGGTCGAGACCCATGCCGTGGGCCACCGCGTCGACGTCGCCGCCCATGAGGTCGCAGACGTTGGCGATCTCGTTGATGAAGGAGATCTTCAGCGCGAGGAAGGAGTTGCTGCCGTACTTGATCAGCTCGGCGCTGGTGTTGTCGGTGCGCACCACCTCGGCGCCGGGCACGCCCATGACGTCGGCGACCCGCTCGCAGGCATCGCGGTCCTGGCCGCCCACCACCACCCGGGTGGCGGTGCGCACGTCCTGGATGGCCGCGCCCTCGCGGAGGAACTCGGGGCAGGAGACGATGGGGATGGTGAAGGGCTCGCCGCGGAGCTGCTGCTGCAGCCGGGCGGAGGTGCCGGGGGGCACCGTGCTCTTCATCACCAGGACGGTCCCGGGACGGGCTCCGGCCCGCACCGTGGCGATCACCTGCTCGACGGCGGTGAGGTCGGCGCGGCCGTCGGACCGGGGCGGGGTGCCCACCGCCACCACCACCATGGTGGCCACGGAGAGGGCCTCCTCCCAGTCGCCGGTCACCCGCAGGTGGCCGGCCTCGAGGGCGGCGCGCAGCAGTTGCTCGAGCCCCGGCTCGTAGATCGGCACCCGGCCCTCGGCGAGGGTCTGACGGCGCTCAGGGTCGACCTCGACCATCACGATCCTTCGATCGGAGGACGCGAGGCAGGCGCCGGTCACGAGGCCGACGTATCCAGCTCCGGCGATAGCGATTGTGTGGTCCATCCGTCCCTTCCTGGCGGGTGATCTTGAACCATGGGGACGGTTTTGTGAACCCTCCGTCCCACCTCTCTGGTCCGGGTCCGGACCGCCACCCGTGGGCACCTCGTCCGTCCGAGGGTAAGACGGCGGTTCCCGGGCAAACTTGCGGGCCGCCCGGACGCGGTGACGGCGGTGGCCGCCGCCGCCGGCCGGCGGCCGGCGTCGGGGCCCCGAAGGGGGCGCTGGAGGGGTCCCGAGGACCGCCCGGTGGTGGGCATCAGCTGCCTGGTTCGACCTCGACACACGTGCACCGACTGGCCCCCCTGGGACATTCTGCGCCCTCCAGGCGCGGTTGTGCACGAGTCCGGCCGCAGGACGGGTGTGTTTTCTCCCTCCCTGGCACGAACATGTGTACGCGTCTGCCCGAAAGGGCAGGTTTGTACGACCCTTGACCCGAACATGCGTGTGCGATCGGGGAAACGCCTACGGCGCCAGCACGTTCCCCGCGATGCCCATCGCCTCGGAGGTGATGAAGTTCTCCTCGACCGAGCCGTGGTTGGGGCCGCTGTGGTTGGTGTACACGCCGAAGCTGGGGGTGGTGCGGTAGACGTAGCCGTGCAGGCCGCTCTGCCAGAGCTTCTGGAGGACCACCGACTGCATCTCGGCGATGCGCTGGTCCTGCCCTCCCACCTCGCGGTTGAGGTGGTCGACGGTGGCCAGCATCCAGGCCTGCCGGCTCTCCTTGTAAGCGCTCTGGACGCCCTTGCCGTCGGCGTCGACGGAGAAGAAGAAGCCGCCGCCCAGGGTGTCGTGGAGGCCCATGGTGGGGCTGTAGAGCTGGTCGACCCCCGCCTTCACCGCGGCCAGGATCCCGGGGTCCCGGAGATGGTCGTAGACGGTGAGCAGGGCGTCGAGGGTCTGGGCCTGCTCGCCCAGCTTGATCTGCGCCTGCCCGACGCTGTCGCCGCCCGAGGACCAGTTCATCTGCAGCGGGTAGAGATGGGTGTTGGGGTTCTCGGCGCTGGCCAGCAGGTGGTGGGCGGTGGCCCGGGCGGC
>JAXDLS010000079.1:0-4051 GCA_034666485.1 Chloroflexota bacterium | reverse complement strand
AGGCGAACCGGTACCACTGCCGATCCGTGGCGCGGAATACGAGACTCCGCTGTGTACCTGCGCTCTACACGCAGTTTCGGCTCATCATGGCTCCAATCGCGCCGCACATGCGAAAGGGAGGGCGAGTCCGACGAGCAGATCTCGACCGACCTACGGGTAAATGTAAACCCATTGCGTCAACTCATTAGCGGCGCCATGCACTTTCCTCGCGGAGCCATCGGCTATACCCTCGATCGCCACCGTTTGTCGTCCGCTGTGAAGGCGCGCGGTGGCCCGCCAATGGAGGAAGCCGAGTGGTACTGGACGTCGATGTCTCCAACACTCCGGCCGATCTCGGAGACGGCTGGATGGCCGGCGCCCTCGCCGTCGTCGCCATCCTCATCGCCGTCGTCTGCGGCCAGCTCATCGCTGCCAAGGCACAGAAGCTGCCGCCGGGGAAGAAGGCCCCGTGGGCGGGTAACTACGAGGCGCCCCAGTGGGCATTGTCGGAGAAGGGCAAGACGCTGCCGCCCACCGCCACGAAGGGATCGCAGTGGCAGCTCAAGGAGGCGTACGCGCCGGCGGGGTGGATCCCGTTCGCGCTGATCCTCGCGGTGCTGGGGTTCCTCTGCTACAGCCAGGTCGACACCACCCGGCTCCAGGAACTCATCTCGAGCCCCGATGCACCGGAGCCGTCGCGTCCACCTCCTCCGCACCAGGTCCACCATGTCACCCCTGTTCACCGTGTCACGACCAAGCCTGTCCACAATCGCCCCCGAACGCACGGCCACTCGTCAAAGAGACGCACGTGATTCGACGGACGCCGAGATCGGCGGGCACAGCGGCGCTCAGCGGTCGTCCGACCTCGGACCGGGACCTCCGGCGCTCCGCCGCGACCCCCGACCCCGCTCCCTGAGCAGCGCGGCGACCCGGCGGGTGCGGGGGTCGTCGAGCGCGGCCTCCAGCGGCGCCGGCAGGGCCAGCGACCAGTTCGGCCAGCTGCCGGTGGTGGCGGGCATGTTGGGGCGCTCGGCCACCCCCAGGCAGTCGTCGAGGGTGGCGGTGACCACCGCCGAGGGAGCCCGGGCGAGCCGGGCGTGGAGGGACTCGACGACGGCGTCGACGGGGGCGTCGCCGGGCAGGCCGGTGAGCGCGACGATGTGCTCGCGGATGGAGGCGGTCGACGCCGTGTTGGGCTCCAGGCCGGCGCTGCGCTGGTCGTCGAGGTCGGAGCAGGTCCACATTCCCGCCACGGTGGGGAGGTCGTGGGTGGTGATGGCGCTGAGCGCCCGCCGCGGATACCGCTCGGGCGGCTCGGTCTCGAACCAGAGCAGCCGGTAGGAGAGCATCCGCCGCGCCGCCATCTCGCTGCGCACCACCTCCTCGACGGTGCCCAGGTCCTCGCCGCAGACGTAGGCGCCGGCGCGGACGCTCTCCAGGGCGAGGACGTCGAGCAGCTCGCCGTGGGGGTAGCGCACGTAGGCGCCCTCGGCCGGACCCAGTCCGGCGGGGATCCAGAAGAGGCGGAACAGCCCCATCACGTGGTCGACGCGCAGCGCCCCGGCGTGGCGCATGGCGGCGCGGATGGTGGCGACCAGGGGCTCGTAGCCGGCGCGGCGCAGCCGCCAGGGGTGGAAGGGGGGGAGGCCCCAGTCCTGCCCCGCGGTGTTGAACTCGTCGGGCGGGGCGCCGACCCGCACCCCGGGGGCGACGATCTCCTGCCAGCTCCAGGCGTCGGCGCCCCCGGGGTCGACGCCCACCGCGAGGTCGTGCATCACCGCCAGCGGCGCCGAGGCCGTCGCCAGCTGGCGGTCGAGCAGCCACTGCAGCCAGGCGTGGTGGTCGACGCGGCGGCGCCGCTCCTCGCGGAAGCGGGCGACCTCCGCGGTGCCGGGGCGGCGCAACCCCTCCGGCCACTCGTGGAAGCGCGGCCCGTGCACCTCGGCGAGCGCGCACCAGGTGGCGAAGCGCTCCAGCTGCTCGCCCTCGGCGGCGCGGTAGGCGTCGAAGTCGGGGTCGCCGTCGACGTCGTCCCAGATCGCCTCGAGCGCCTCGGTCTTGAGCCGGAGCACCGCGTCGCGGTCGATCAGCCGCTGCTCGTTCAGCTCGCGCCCGGCGATGGCGAGGGTCTCGAGGCGGGCGCCCAGCCGCGCCGCGCCGGGCACCTCCTCGACCCGCAGGTAGAGGGGGTTGCGGTAGAGCCGGCTGCTGGGGAAGTAGGGGCTGGGCTGCTGCGGCAGGGTGGGCGCGGCGGCGTGGAGCGGGTTGACCAGGAGCATGCCCGCGCCCATCTCCGCCGCGGAGCGCCGGCCCAGCTCGGCGAGGTCGGCGAGGTCGCCCATGCCCCAGCTGGCCGCCGAGCGCAGCGCGTAGAGCTGCACCGCCCATCCCCAGGTGCGCAGCGCCGGGGGGAGGTGGCAGCGGCCGGGGCTGACGATCAGACGGGTCTCCGAGCCGTCCTCCCGCACCAGCCGGTGGTAGCCGAGGGGCAGCCCCGCGGGCAGCCGTCCCCGGGCGACGCCGAGGTCGGTGCCGTCCTCGAGCACCACCGTCGCCGGCGCCTCCATCCGTGGCCTGCGGCCGGCGCGGACCACCATCACGCCGCCGTCCGTCTCGGGGCGCTCGCGGTCGGCGCCGAGCGCCTCCAGCACCGCCGCCACGGTCTCCGGAGAGGCCGTCCGCCAGGTGCCGGTGGCGTCCTGGAAGCCGGTGAGCACGCCCCAGGCGGCGGGGTCGGGAGAGGCCTGTGTCACCTCGCCGAGGGTAGCGGTCCCGACGGCGCGGCGGCGCCGCCCCGTCCCGCCACCGAGGTGCCCTGGAGGGCGGCGAGGATGGCGCCGCCGCGAGGGCTCCCCAGGCCGGTGCACGGGTCCCAGCCCGGGGCCGCCGAGTAGGCGCCGTTGCTGCCCTCGGTGATGTCGCGGAAGCCGCCGCCGGCGAGCACCGGGCCGTAGAGCTGGGGGTTGAGGAAGCCCATCGGGTATCCGAGCACCTGGTTGAGCAGCGCCGTGAGGCCGGCCCAGAGCGGGGCGACGGCGCTGGTGCCGCCCACCACCGTCGCCTGGCCGTCGATCAGCACCCGGTAGCCTGTCCGGGGGTCGGCGTCGCCACTGACGTCGGGGACGCCGCGCCCCCGCCGCGCCCCCGGGTTGGCGGAGGGCGGCACCCCCGCGTCCGCCTGCCAGGAGGGGGCGTCGAAGGTGTCGCTGATGCCGCCCCCGGTGGCGCCGCCCGCCGCTCCCTCGTTCCACACCACCTCGGCGGTGATGCCGGCGGCGCCGGCGCTGAGCCGGGTGCCGCCGCAGGCGACCACGTGGGGGCTGGAGGCGGGGAAGTCGGTGTGCGCCAGGCTGTCGCCGGCGCCGTCGCCCGATCCGGTGTCGCCGGAGGCGCAGAACACGGTGACGCCGAGCGCCGCGGCGTCCTGCAGCACCATGTCGAGGGCGGTCATCGACTGCCCGGTCCAGGTCGACTCCGGGCCGCCCCAGCTGATCGACACCACCGAGGGGCGGCGCACGCTGTCGTGGACCGCGGTGGAGACGGCGTCGAGGAAGCCGCGCGAGGTGTTGGGCGCGAAGTAGACGGCGACGCGTGCCCCAGGGGCGACCGCGCCGGCCACCTCGATGTCGAGCATCACCTCGCCGTCGGGCCCGCCGGGGTTGCCGTCGGGCCGGTTGGCCCCGCCGTCGACGGAGACCGCGACGGTCGCCGGCGGGGTGAGGCCGAGCCCCTGGAAGTAGGCGTCGAGGTCGGCCCTGCGGTAGCCGCCGCCGAGCTCGATCAGGGCGATGCACTGCCCCGCTCCGGTGGCGGTGGTGGGGAAGTCGTAGAGCCGGGCCACCTCGACCGGGGAGAAGGCGGCGGTCGCGGCGTGCGCCTGCACCGGGTGGCCGTCCTGCAGCAGCAGCCGGAAGTGCGGCCGCGCCTGGGGCCGGTCGTCGAGACCGAAGACGCCCTCGATGACGTCGGCGAGCTCGGCGGGAACGTGCAGGGCCCCTTCCCGGCCGCGGTATGAGATGTCTCCGACCTCGTACCGGCCGAGGTTCACCCCGAAAGCGGACTGCATCGCCGA
>JAXDLS010000078.1:0-5206 GCA_034666485.1 Chloroflexota bacterium | reverse complement strand
TCTCGACCGGGTCGCCGGCGCCGCCGCCGCACAGCTACCGTGGCGCTCAGGCGCACGGCCCCAGCCGGCAGCGGACACCGGCGCCTCCCCCTCCCCCTCGAGGCGGAGGCGCTCCGGCGTGACCCGGATTCCACCGCGCGATGGCTGAGCCGCCCGGTCCCTGATGTCTCCGGCCGCCCGGGCCGGCTCGTCCCGTGGTCCCTTCCTGGCGGGGCCTCATCGGCGTAGGAGCGCCCCCCGGCGATCCCCGTCGTCCCTGTCGGTGCAACCGTCGCAGTGAACCGCCGGCCATGGCGTCAGCCGGGGACCGGCCACCCGTCCCGCACCACCTCCTGCCATGCCGCTCCGAATCCCCGTGCCATCGCGGTCCGCATCGCCGTGGCCATCAGGGGCATGCCGCCGTTCATCGCCCCACCCCGGCCGGGCCACTGGTCCGGCACCGCCAGGACGAGCACCGGCCGGTCGCCCGGGCTCCGGGCGCGCAGCCCCGACACGACCGGCCGGGACAGCGTGACGGTCCCGGTCACCGGGTGGAGCACGGTGCCGGTGGCGGTCGTCCCCACCGACGACAGCAGCGGCGGGACGAGGGGGATCGCGGGGAGACCGTGCGGCTGCGGGCCTCCAGGTCCCCCGGCGGCCGCGGGCGAGACCGCGGCCGGCCGCGGGCCTGGACCGGGAGTGCGGGCCGAGGAGCGCGGCGGGAGGGGCTCCGCCGGGGGTGGGGGTGGAGCCAGCGCCGCAGGGTAGGCCTGGGGCGGAGACGGCGCCGGCGGCGATCCGGCGATCGCCGGCGCGGGCGTGCTGAAGGGGGGCGCCTGGCGGAGCGCGACGCGGAGGTCGGGTGCCCCGCCGCGGCCGGCGCCGGTGACGATGGCCGCGCCGGCGATGAACAGCGCTCCCAGGGCGGCCGTGATGGTCTGCCACCGCCCCGGCACCCGCGCCTGCCCTGCCATCGGTGTCCTCCGTTCCGCCGTCCCGACCCGGCGTGGAGCCGTTCGGGTACGACCGGCAGCGTAGGCCCGACCCCGGAGCCCGCGTCGTACTTTTCTGCGAGACCTGCCGCGGGACCGTCCTGCCGGCCGCCGCCCCGCCCCCGGAGGGAGGCTGTCGCTACGAGAAGGCGATGCGCACGTGGGTGTGATCGGAGCGTGCGGCTGTCCGGGGCCGGAGTGCCAGGGTGTGGGTGCCGCCGGGCAGGTCGGTGCTCGTCAGCCTCCGGTTCCCGCTGGAGGCCTGCATGAGCCCTGGACCGAGCAGCGCGCCCTCCACCTCGGGCTCTCCCAGCTCGCGCAGGGGCTTCCCCCGGGCCGGACGGTGCGGTGGTACACCCAGCCGCCGTTCGCCCGCATCGGACCGGTGTCACCGTCGAAGGTGACCCGGGAGCACGCGGGAGACGAGGACGGCGGGGCGGACACGACGGGGTGCGAGCCCGCCGCTCGCGGGAGGATGGCCGCCGGGCCGACGACCGCGGCCACCGGGCGCCTGCTCGGCGGCGGCGCGGCGGGCGGGGGCTCGAGAGCGGGGGCGGGTGCGACCTCCACCGGTGCGACCGGCGGCGCCGGCGGGGCGAGCACCGCGTGGGGCACGGCCGCCTGCTCGCGCAGCGGGGTGCGGGTGGCGTGGTGGGCGTCGTCGGGCAGCGCCGCCGCCAGGGCGATCAACGCGGCGGCGGCGGTGACCGCCATCGCCGGCACGACCGCGCCCACCCGCCACCGGCGGCGCCGCGCCGGGGCGGACGCGCCGCGTGAGCGCACCGGCGGCACCGCGCGCCGGTCGATGACCGGGGTGGATGGCGGGGACGGCGCCGCCGGGTGGGCGGCGCCGCTCACCGCCTCGAGCGGCGGCGTCACCGCCGGTGCGGGTGCGGCGGCGGCCCGCGAGCGAGCGCGACCGGCCGGCACGCGCTCGGTGGCCGAGACGGCCGCCCGGCGCACCGCGGCGGCGGCGGCCGGGGACACGGCGTCGGTGAGCAGGTCGTCGACCTCGATCCTGAGCACCCGTGCCAGCTCCGAGAGAACGGAGATCCGGTCCGGGGGCGCCAGCACGCCGCGTTCGACCTTGTACAGCCAGCTGGACGACCTTCCGATCAGCCCGGCGAGCTGCGTCCGGGAGAGCCCCGCCCGCACCCGGTGGCGGTGGATGCGCTCCCCGGGCGTCCGCTCGCCGGCCTCCGGCCGGCCCACCGGGCGCGGATCGGGTCCCGCCAATGTCCTGCCCTCCAGGACCCACCCTCTCGCCGATCGGCGGCCGCCTCGGGGGCAGCCGACCATGTGACGTCCGGCACCGGCAAACCCTGCGCGGCTGGTCGCTAGTGCGCCGCCTCCTCCGTGAGGCGCCCGTAGCCGGCCTCGTCGAGAAGGGTCGCCCCGGCCTCGTCCACCTCCTCGAGGCGGAGCAGCCAGCCGGCGCCGTACGGGTCGGTGTTGACCCGCTCGGGCGCGTCGCCGAGGGCCTCGTTGACCTCGGCCACGCGGCCGCCCACCGGGGCGAAGAGGTCGCTCGCCGCCTTCACCGACTCGACCACGCCGAAGCGGTCGCCCGCCGTGAGGGTGGCGCCCACCACGGGCAGCTTGAGGAAGATGACGTCGCCGAGCTGGGCCTGGGCGAAGTCGGTGATGCCGATGCGGGCGCCGCCGTCGACGGCCTCCACCCACTCGTGCGTCGCGGTGAACCGGAATGCGCTCAGGTCGGGCACGGTGATCAGCTCCTCGAAGGGCGGCGATACATGGGGAGCGGGACCACGGCGGCGCTCGCCGTGGTGCCGCGGATGTCGACGTCGAGACGCTCGCGGCCGGCGGCGTCGGGCTCGACCAGCGCGGTGGCGATGCCGCAGCCGAGGGTGAAGGAGAAGCTGCCGCTGGTCACCTCGCCGATCGGCCGGCCGCCGTCGAGCACGGGCTGGCCGTGCCGGGCGATGCTGCGGCCCTCGAGGCGCAGCCCCACGGTGCGGCGCGGCGGCCCCTGCTCGCGGATGCGCCGCAGCGCCTCGGAGCCGGAGAACTCTCCCTTGGCGAGCTTCACCGTCCAGCCCAGCCCGGCGCTGTAGGGGTCGACGGTCTCGTCCATGTCCTGGCCGTAGAGGCGCAGCCCCGCCTCGAGACGCAGGGTGTCGCGGGCGCCGAGGCCCGCCGGGAGCAGCCCGTGGTCGCGTCCCGCGTCGAGCAGCGCGTCCCAGAGCTCGCCGGCGTGGTCGGCGTCGATGTAGATCTCGACCCCGTCCTCGCCGGTGTACCCGGTGCGCGAGACCACCGAGGTGCCGGTGTCGATGCCGGCGACCCGGCCGGCGGCGCAGGAGAAGGGGCGCAGCGAGCCCACCTCCGCCTCGCAGAGGGGAGCGACGATGTCGAGGGCGCGGGGACCCTGCACCGCGATCAGCGCCAGGCTGTCGCTGAGGTCGGTGAGCTCGGTGTCGGGGCCCAGGTGCTCACGCATCCAGGCCACGTCCTTGTGCCGGGTGCCCGCGTTGACCACCACCATGAACCCCCTGCCGTGGAGCTCGCGGTAGACGATGACGTCGTCGACGATGCCGCCCTCCTCGGTGCACATCACCCCGTAGAGGGCCGCTCCCGGCACCAGCCGCGACACGTCGTTGGCGACCAGGTGCTGCACCGAGGCCTCGGCCCCGGGGCCGGTGACGAGCACCTCGCCCATGTGGGAGATGTCGAAGACGCCGGCGCGCCGGCGCACGGCGAGGTGCTCGTCGCGGATCCCTGTGTACTGCAGCGGCATCTCGTAGCCGCCGAACTCGACCATGCGCGCCCCCAGCGCGACATGGCGGTCGAAGAGGGCGGTGCGCTGCGGCATGGCCGCTGGTTATAGCAGCACCTGCCGGTGGCTACACTCGGATCCATGGGTTCCGCGCTCAGGCTGCTGCCGGCGGCGCTGCTGCTGCTGGCGGCCTGCGGCGGAGGCTCGCCCTCGGAGACGTCACCCACCGGCGGTCCCGACGATCCCGCCAACCAGGGCGGCACCCTGACCGTCGGCGTGGTCCAGGAGCCCACCTCGTTCCTCGCCCCCGGGATCGTCGACAGCATGCTCTCCTCGGTCGCGGTGGACGCCCCGATCGCCGAGGGACTGCTCTGGTACCGGCCCCTGGAGGAGACGGCGAACGCGCGCAGCCTCGCCGACTTCTGGCGCCCGATGCTCGCCACCGAGGTGCCCACCACCGCCAACGGCGACGTGCGCACCTCGGGCTGCCCGGCGGTGAGCAGCGGCGGCGTCGCCGTGACCCCGGCGATGTGCGTCACCTGGAAGCTGCGCGACGACGTGCTCTGGCACGACGGCAGCCGGTTCGGCGCCCACGACGTCTGCGCCACCATCCAGTTCCACTGGCTCCGCTACCGGAACAGGAACCCCACCGCGCTGCTCAGCACGGCGGGCCCCGACCAGGTCCTCGACTGCCGCGAGGACACCGCCACCCGGGCGACGCTGAGCTTCAAGAGTCAGTACGGCGCCTACCTGCTGCTGGGCTCGGGGGTCTACGGGGTCATGCCGGCGACGCAGCTGGAGACGGCCTTCCGCGGCGACACCGACCTGGAGAAGACCCCGCAGACCGTCGACCTGACGAAGGGGACGGGCGCGCCCGAGGCGTACCGCGGCACCGACACCCTCGACCGGATCATCGTCGGCACCGGGCCCTACGTGCTCGAGCGGTACGAGCCCGCCAGGTCGATCACCCTGGTGCGCAACCGCCGCTACTGGGACCGGAGGCATCAGCCCCACCTCGACCGGGTGACCTTCACGATCGTCTCCGACGTCAAGTCGCAGCTCGACCAGGCCCGCGCCGGCGAGATCGACTTCGGCATGGACTACCGGCTCGCCCTCCTCCGCGACCTCCAGGACGCCGCGAAGCAGGGGCGGCTGGCCGTGCAGACGCTTCCCGGGTCGGGGGCGGAGAAGATCGACGTGAACATGTGCGCCGCCGCCCGTGGGCTGTGCGGGCCGCAGGCACGCGCCAACCCGGTGACCGCCGACCTGCGGGTGCGCCGGGCGATGCTGCGGGCCATCGACCGCCAGCAGATCGTCAGGACCATCGCCCAGGGGCAGACGGTGGTGCCCCAGGACTCGTGGATCTACCTGGGCGAGGAGTTCATCCGCGACCCCTCCATCGCCACCACGGGGTACGACCCGGCGGCGGCGCGGCGCATCCTCGACGACGCCGGCTACCGGCTCAGCGCCGCCTGCCACGACGGCCGCGGCCGCGCCG
>JAXDLS010000077.1:0-8573 GCA_034666485.1 Chloroflexota bacterium | reverse complement strand
ACGATCCCGAGGCGGCGCGGCCGGTTTTTCGGTCGCTGCGGGTGCTGCGCGACGAACTCGCGGCGGCCGGGCCGTTGCCGCTGCCCGAGCTGAGCATGGGGATGAGCGGCGACTTCGAGGTGGCGGTCGAGGAGGGGGCCACGGTGGTCCGGCTGGGCCGGGCGATCTTCGGTGAGCGACCGCCGCGCGCGCCCGCCGCCACCGGGGCGGCGGGCTCAGCCTGACCCAGCCGTCTCGGCGGGCTCGGTGCCGGAGCCGGCGCGGGCCTTCTCGTCGCGCTGCATGTCCTTGATCGCCTCCTCCGACCTCTCCTCGACGCCGACCAGCCTGCGGTCGGTGCCGTGGATGACCTCGAGAAGCTCGTCGAGCTTGAGGTTGATGGCGCGGGTCTCGCGGTTGGTGGTGTGCTGGATGGCGAAGACCATGACGAAGGTGATGATGGTCGTGGCGGTGTTGATGACCAGCTGGTAGGTGTCCGTGAAGCCGATGATCGGCCCGAACGCCAGCCAGCCGACCACCAGGGCGATGGCGGCGGCGACCGCGGCCGGATGGCCGAGGAGGTCGGTGACGGCGTCGATCAGCCGCGAGAAGGCGGGGGCGCGATGGTCGCTCATCTCCGGATCATCGCCCGGCCGTACCCTTCTCGACCGTGCAGGCAGGCGGTTTCTGGCATCCCGGAAAGACCAGGCCAGCCTCCATACTCCGTTTGGCCTCCACGGCTCCCTTCGTACACTGAAAGCAATGCCACGATTCACCCCCGTCCCGCCCCGCGCCGCCCTCGCCGAGGGCGAGCGGGAGGTGCTGTCCTTCTGGAAGGAGGCCGGCGTCTTCCGGCGCACCCTCGCGCGCCGCGAGGGGGCGCCGCCCTTCGTCTTCTACGAGGGCCCTCCCACCGCCAACGGCCGGCCGGGCATCCATCACGCGCTGACCAGGGCGTTCAAGGACCTCTTCCCCCGCTACCGCCAGATGGCCGGCTTCCAGGTCGACCGCAAGGCGGGCTGGGACACCCACGGGCTGCCGGTGGAGCTGGAGATCGAGCGCAAGCTGGGGATCAGCGGCAAGCGGCAGATCGAGGAGTACGGCGTCGACCGGTTCAACGCCCTCTGCAGGGCGTCGGTGAGCGAGTACATCGACGACTGGGAGGCGATGACCGAGCGCCTCGGCTTCTGGCTCGACATGGAGCACCCCTACCGCACCTACGACAGCACCTACATCGAGTCGGTGTGGTGGAGCCTCCGGCGGATCTGGGACGCGGGGCTGCTGCAGCAGGACTACAAGGTGGTGCCCTACTGCCCGCGCTGCCAGACCTCGCTGAGCTCGCACGAGCTGAGCCAGGGCTACCGCGACCACGTCCCCGACCCGTCGGTGTACGTGAAGTTCAGGCTCACCGGCGAGGACGGCGACGTCTCGCTGCTCGCCTGGACGACGACGCCGTGGACCCTCCCCGGCAACGTCGCCGTCGCCGTGCACCCCGACGAGACCTACGTGCGCGTGCGCACCGAGAGCGGCGACGTGATCCTCGCGGAGAAGCGGCTCGAGGTGCTGCGCGGCGAGGGCGAGGTGGTCGAGCACATCCGTGGCTCCGACCTCGTCGACCGGACCTACGAGCCGCTCTTCACCGAGATGCTCCCCGAGGGCCGCGCCTTCGTCGTGCTCTCCGCGCCGCAGCTGGTCTCGATGGACGACGGCACCGGGATCGTCCACACCGCCGCCGCCTACGGCGAGGCCGACCTCGAGCTGTGCCGCCGGGAGGGGGTCGCGATCCGCCACGTGGTCGGGCTCGACGGCTGCTTCCTCCCCGAGCACGAGCGCTACGGCGGCCTCTTCGTCAAGGCCGCCGACGCGCGCATCATCGAGGACCTGCGCGAGGCCGGCCGCCTCCACCGGGCGGAGGCCATCGAGCACACGTATCCCTTCTGCTGGCGCTGTGACTCGCCGCTCATCTACTACGCGCTCACCTCGTGGTTCATCCGCACCACCGCGGTGAAGCAGCGGCTGCTCGAGCACAACCGCAGCGTCGCCTGGCAGCCGCCGCACATCCGCGACGGCCGCATGGGCAACTGGCTCGAGAACCTGGTCGACTGGAACGTCTCGCGGAGCCGCTACTGGGGCACGCCGCTGCCGATCTGGATCTGCGAGGGCTGTGGAGCGCAGCGCTGCGTGGGCTCGACCGCCGAGCTGGGGCTCACCGTCGACGACGACCTGCACAAGCCCTTCATCGACCAGGTCACCCTGGCCTGCGAGGCCTGCGGCGGGGAGATGCGCCGCTGTCCCGACGTCATCGACTGCTGGTACGACAGCGGCGCCATGCCCTTCGCGCAGTGGCACTACCCCTTCGAGAACGTCGAGCGCTTCGAGCAGCGTCACCCCGCCGACTTCATCTGCGAGGCCATCGACCAGACCCGCGGCTGGTTCTTCACCCTGCTCGCGGAGAGCACCCTGCTCTTCGACAGGCCGGCGTACCGGAACGTCATCTGCCTGAGCCACGTGGTCGACAAGCGCGGCAAGAAGATGTCGAAGTCACGCGGCAACATCATCGACCCCTTCGAGCTCTTCGACCAGTTCGGGGCCGATGCCACCCGCTGGTACTTCTACGCGAGCGTGACCGCGGGCACCGAGTACCGGGTCGCGCCCGAGCTGATCCAGGAGGTGGTGCGGCGCTTCATCCTCACCCTCTGGAACGTGTACAAGTTCTTCGTCGACTACGCGGAGATCGACGGCTTCGATCCCGCCGCGCCGGCGCCGCCGGTGCCGGGCCGGCCCGTGCTCGACCGCTGGGTGCTGGCACGGCTCGCCCAGACCGTCGACGGGGTCAGGGCCGGCCTGGACGCCTACGACGCCACCGAGGCCTCGCGGGTCATCGAGGCCTTCGTCGAGGACGTCTCCAGGTGGTACGTGCGCCGCTCCCGCCGGCGGTTCTGGAAGAGCGACAGCGACGACGACGACAAGCGGGCGGCCTACGCCACCCTGTTCACCGTTCTCGACACCCTGTCGCGGCTGCTGGCGCCCTTCATGCCCTTCCTCGCCGAGCGCATCTACCGCAACCTCAACGGGCTCACCGGCGACCGGCCCCCGGTGGAGGGCGTCGCCGAGTCGGTGCACCTCACCGACTACCCGGTCGCCCAGGCGGTGATGCGCGACCCCGAGGTGATCGCGGAGATGGCCCGGCTGCGCCGCCTCGTCGAGGAGGGCCTGGCGGGGCGGGAGACCGCGCGCATCAAGGTGCGCCAGCCGCTGGCGGGGGCCACGGTGCGCGGCGAGCCCCTCGATCCCGAGCTGGAGGCGATCTTCGCCGACGAGCTCAACGTCAAGGCGGTCGGATACACACCCCGCGAGGGCGACCACGAGGGCGTGGTGCTCGACACCGAGCTCACCGACGAGCTGCGCCGCGAGGGGATGATCCGCGAGCTGAGCCGCAAGGTGAACGAGCTGCGCAAGCAGGCCGGCCTCGCCCTCGACGACCGCATCACCCTGGTGGTGGACGCCGGCGGCGAGCTGCGCTGCGCGGTCGAGGCGCACCGCGAGCACCTGCAGCGCGAGACCCTGGCGACCGGGATCGTGCTCGGCGACGGCGGGGCGGGGGAGCGCGACGGGGTGCTCTCCGAGTGGGAGGGCACCGTCGCCGGGCAGCGCGTCCGGCTGGGGGTGACCCGCTGAGCGCCGCGGGCCCCGAGGGCTCGCCCTGGCGCGGGCTCTCCATCCTGCTCGGCTCGGCGATGGTCGTCTTCGCACTCGATCACGGCACCAAGTGGCTGGTGGTGCGGGACATCCCGTACGGTGACCAGGTGCCGGCGAGCGGGCCGGTCACCATCCACCACATCCACAACAGCGGCGCCGCCTTCGGGCTCTTCCCCGGCTTCCAGGCGGCCTTCCTGGTGGTCGCGCTGGTGGTGAGCGTGTACATCCTCGTGGTCGGCCATCGCGCCGGCAACGGTGCGCTCACCCAGGTCACCCTGGGCGCGGTGCTCGGCGGCGCCGCCGCCAACGCCGTCGACCGCTTCCGGCAGGGCTACGTCGTCGACTTCGTCGACCTCCATCGCTGGCCGGTCTTCAACGTCGCCGACGCCGCCATCGTGACCGGCATCCTGGTCACCGCGGTCACCCTCGGCCGGCGTCCCGACCGCGCGGGCGAGCGCGCCCGGTGACCGCGGTGGTGGAGCCCCAGCCCGCCCCGGCGGCGCCCGCGCCACGGCTCGACCTCTGGATGGTGCGCGAGCGCGGGATCAGCCGGACCGCCGCCCGGGCGCTCATCGACGCCGGCCGGGTGCGCGTCGACGGCCGCCCCGGCCGCCCCTCCCAGCGCGTCGAGGCGGGCGCGACCGTGGAGGTGGCCGACGCGCCCGCCGCCGCCCCGGCGCCGGAGCCGGCCGCGGCGGAGGAGGAGGAGCTGCGCATCGTCCACGAGGACGAGTGGCTGGCGGTCATCGACAAGCCCGCCGGCCTGGTCGTCCACCCCGCCCCCGGCCATCCCGCCGGCACCCTCGCCGACGCCCTGCGCCGCCGCGGCGACACCTGGTCGACCGCCGCGGGCGAGGACCGTCCCGGCATCGTCCACCGCCTCGACCGCTTCACCAGCGGCCTGCTGGTGGTGGCCAAGACCGAGGCGGCGCACCGGGCGCTCTCCGCCCAGCTCGCCGGCCGCACGCTGGGGCGCAACTACTGGACGATGGTCTGGGGCAGCGTCGCCGAGTCGAGCGGCGAGATCGTCGCACCGATCGGCCGCGACCCGCGCCAGCGCCAGCGCATGGCGGTGGTCGACGGCGGCCGCGCCGCGCAGTCGGACTTCCAGGTGGTCGAGCGGCTCGCCGAGGCCACCGTCCTGGACGTCTCGCTGCGCAGCGGGCGCACCCACCAGATCCGTGTCCACCTCGCCTGGGTGGGCCGGCCGGTGGTCGGCGACCCGCTCTACGGCCGCCGCGACGACCGCCACTCCGGCCGCCCCGCACTCCACGCCCGCCGCCTCCGCCTCGTCCATCCCGCCGACGGCGCCGAGCGGGTCTACGAGGCGCCGCTCCCCACCGACCTGGTCGACCTGCTCCGGCAGGCCCGCGAGGGGACTCTGTGAGCACGGACGGCTCCGCCGCCGGAGCGAGGGGGGGACCTCCCCCCCTGAAGGAATGAGCGGCAAGGTGATCGTCCTGAGCGGGCCCAGCGGGGTGGGCAAGGACACCGTGCTCCACGCCCTGTTCTCCCGCGAGCCGCGGCTGCGCTACAGCATCTCCGACACCACCCGGCCGCCCCGTCCCGGCGAGGTCGACGGCGTCTCCTACACCTTCGTCGACGAGGAGACCTTCCGCCGGCTGGAGCGGGCGGGCGAGTTCCTGGAGACCGCCGTGGTCCACGGCAACCGCTACGGCACCTCGCGCCGGCGGGTGGAGGCGATGGTCGCCCGCGGCGAGCACGTGGTCCTCAAGATCGACGTGCAGGGCGCGGCGGCGGTGCGCGACCGGCTGTCCGACGCCATCTTCATCTTCCTGCTGCCGCCCTCGATCGAGGTGCTGCGCCAGCGGCTGCGCGACCGCGGCACCGACGACGCCGCCGCCCTCGCGCGCCGCGACGCCGACGCGGTCCGCGAGATGGCCGAGGCGGCCCGCTACGATCACCTCGTGGTCAACGACAGCGTGGAGCGCGCCGCGGAGCAGATCCTCGACATCGTTGAGGCCAGCTGTGGCGCCAACGCCGGCTGACCTGGCAGGCCGCCGGGTCGTCCTCCACGTCAGCGGCAGCATCGCTGCCTACAAGGCGTGCGACATCGTCACCCTGCTGCGCAAGCGAGGCGCCGAGGTGCGGGTGGCGATGACGCACGCCGCGGCCCGATTCGTCGCGCCGATGACCTTCCAGAGCCTGTCCGGGCACGCCGTCGCCGCGGACATCGGGGAGCCGGGGGAGGGAGGCGTCGCCGCCCACGGCATGGCCCACCTCGGCCTCGGTGGCTGGGCCGAGGTCCAGGTCGCCGCCCCCGCCTCCGCCGACCTCTGCGCGCGGCTCGCCCTCGGCCTGGCCGACGACGCGGTCACCGCCACCGCGCTCGCCTGCGCGGCACCGCTGCTGCTCGCCCCGGCGATGGAGACGCGGATGTGGGAGCACCCCGCCACCCAGGGCCACCTGGCCACGCTGCGCGGGCGCGGCGCGGTGGTGGTGGGCCCGCAGGCGGGGCGCCTGGCCAGCGGCGAGCAGGGCATGGGCCGGATGGCCGAGCCCGCCGCGGTAGTCGAGGCCTGCGCCGTGCTGCTCGGTGCCGCGGCCCCGCCCACCGGGCTGGCCGGCCGGCGCCTGCTGGTCACCGCCGGCGGCACTCGCGAGCCGGTGGACCCGGTGCGCTACCTCGGCAACCGCAGCAGCGGGCGCATGGGCAACGCGCTCGCCACCGAGGCGCTGGCGCTGGGGGCGGCGGTCACCCTGGTCACCACCCTGATCCCGCCCGCGGTCCATCCCCGCCTCGAGGTGGTGGCGGTCGCCACCGCCGAGGAGATGCTCGAGGCGGTGCGCCAGCACCTCGCCGCCGCCGACATCCTGGTGATGGCCGCCGCGGTGGCCGACTACCGGCCCGCCGAGCCCTCGCCGCGCAAGCTGAAGAAGGGCGATGCCACCCTGCGCCTCGACCTCGTCCCCACCACCGACATCCTCTGCGCGGTGCGCGAGCAGGCCCGCGAGCTGGGGGTGATGGTGGTGGGCTTCGCCGCCGAGACCGACGACCTCCTCGACAACGCCCGCGCCAAGCTCGAGCGCAAGGGCGTGGAGCTGATCGTCGCCAACGACGTCGCCACCGGCATGGGCGGCGAGGAGAGCGCGGTCACGGTCCTCGGCCGCGAGGGCGTGGTCGCCGAGGTGACCCGCGCTCCCAAGCCCGAGGTCGCCCGGAGGGTCCTGGAGATCATCGCCGCACGGTGGGCGGCGCGGGAGGAGAAGCCCGACTGATACGCCGGCGGGGGAGTTGCTCGACCGATCTGCCATGGGGCGGAGATGCGCGGGGTGGTGTGTGGCCGGTGGAGATGCCCGGCTGCTCTGCCGCCGGTTGAGGTCCCGTCCGGCCGGCCGGCAACTCCACCCGGTCCGAATGGATGTTCGCTGTCAGAATCACCCCCGTGCCCGAGATCTCCGGCTACGCGACGATCGTCCCCGAGCTGCGCTCGATCCTGCCCCGCGACTCCTTCACCTATTCGGTCGGCGCCGATCTCGACCTGCGAGCGGTGCCCGGCGCGCGGGTGCGGGTGCCCTTCGGCGAGCGCGAGGTGATCGGGCACATCGTCGCGCGGCCTGCCACCACCGAGTTCGAGGCGCGGGCCATCCTCGAGGTGCTCGACGAGCCGCCTCCGCTGCTCCCGCATCTGGTCGAGCTCGCCCGCTGGGTCGCGGAGCACTACCGGGCACCGCTGGGCGAGGTGGTCAAGGCGATGCTCCCGGCGGGGGTGCGCTCCGCCCGTCCCCGGGGGCGGAAGCGGGGGCCGCGCACCGCCTCGCGGGGGGCGCTGGCGGCCGCCGAGACCGGCGAGGCCGAGACCCCGCCGCCGCTCACCGAGGCGCAGCGCCTCGCCGCCGCCCCCCTGCTGCGGGCGATCGCCGAGGGTCGCCACCACCGCCTGCTGCTCCGCGGGGTCACCGGCAGCGGCAAGACCGAGGTCTACCTCGCCGCCATCGCCGCGGCGCTCGCGGCCGGCCGCCGCGCGCTGGTGCTCGTTCCCGAGATCAGCCTCACCCCGCAGACCATCCGCCGCTTCGCCGCCCGCTTCCCGGGGCGGGTGGCGCTGATGCACTCCGGGCTCACCGACGCGGAGCGCGCCGCCACCTGGCGGCGGGTGCGCGAGGGGGGGGCCGGCGTGGTGGTGGGCTCGCGGAGCGCGGTCTTCGCGCCGATCACCGACCTCGGCGTGGTGGTGGTCGACGAGGAGGACGCCTCCGCCTACAAGCAGGACCGGGTGCCCCGCTACCACGCCGTCGAGACCGCCCTCGAGCTCGGCCGCCTCTGCGGCGCCGTGGTGGTGCTGGGCTCGGCGACGCCGCGGCTGGAGACCTTCTTCCGCGCCCACGGCGGCGACCTCGAGCTCGCCACCCTGCCCGACCGCATCGCCGGGCGGCCGCTGCCGCCGATCGAGGTGGTCGACCTCCGCGAGGAGCTGCGCGCCGGGAATCGCAGCCCGCTCTCGCTCACCCTCGACCGCGCCCTGGGGGAGTGCGCCGAGGCCGGGGGGCAGTCGATCCTCTTCCTCAACCGGCGCGGCACCGCCACGGTGATCGTCTGCCGCTCCTGCGGGGAGCCGCTGGGCTGCCCCAACTGCAGCGTGGCCCTCGTCTACCACCAGGGGCGCGGCCTCTGCGCCTGCCACTACTGCGGCGCCTCCCGCCCGCCACCCCGGGAGTGCCCGGCCTGCGGCTCGCTCGCCATCCGGGCCCTGGGGATGGGCACCGAGCGGCTGGAGCGGGTGGTGCGCGAGCGCTTCCCCCGGCTGCGCCTGCTGCGCATGGATCGCGACACCGTGCAGCGGCGCGACACCTATTTCGAGATCTACGACACCTTCGCCCGGGGCGAGGCCGACTGCCTGATCGGCACCCAGATGGTCACCAAGGGCTGGGAC
>JAXDLS010000076.1:0-4533 GCA_034666485.1 Chloroflexota bacterium | reverse complement strand
GTGCGGCATCACCGGATACGCGACCCTCGACCCCCGCCGTGTCGGTCCCATCGACCTGCGCGCCATGAACGACGCCCTCGCCCACCGAGGCCCGGACGACGAGGGGCTCCACGTCGAGGAGGGGTTCGGCCTCGCCCAGCGCCGCCTCGCCATCCTCGACCTCAGCCCCGCCGGCCACCAGCCGATGCAGGGCCCGGCGGACACCTGGATCACCTTCAACGGCGAGATCTACAACTTCCAGGAGATCGCCGCCGAGCTGGCCACGCACGGCGTCGGCACCCGCACCCGCTGCGACACCGAGGTGGTGCTCCTCGCCCTCCGCCAGTGGGGGCTGGAGGGCGCGCTGCGCCGCTTCAACGGCATGTTCGCCTTCGGCCACTGGGACCCCTCGTCGCGGACCATGACCCTGGCGCGCGACCGCCTCGGGGTCAAGCCGATGTACTACTACGCCGACTCCGAGTGCCTGGTCTTCGCCAGCGAGCTCCGCGCCCTGGAGCGCTGGTCGCGGATGCCGCGGGAGATCGACCACGAGGCGGTCGACCTCTACGTCAGCTACGAGCACGTGCCCGCCCCGTGGACGATGTGGCGCAACGTGCGCAAGCTGGAGCCGGGCAGCTGGCTGCAGTGGCGCGACGGCGTGGTCACGGTGCGCCGCTGGTGGGAGCTGGAGTTCACCGGGCACGCCGCCCCGGTGCGCTCGCTCGACGACTGGGCCGAGGAGTGCCGGGCGCGGCTGCGCCGGGCCACCCAGCTGCGCATGATCTCCGACGCCCCCCTGGGCGCGCTGCTCAGCGGCGGCGTCGACTCCAGCGCGGTGGTGGGTCTCATGGCCGACCTCGGCCACACCCCCAAGACCTTCTCGATCGGCTTCGACGACGCCTCGTACAACGAGGTCGAGTTCGCCCGCATGGTCGCCCAGCGCGCCGGCGCCGAGCACCACGAGGAGATCGTCGCGGCCAGCCCGGGGCTCGCCATCGAGGCGCTGGAGCGCGCCCTCGACGAGCCCCTCGCCGACGTCAGCCTCATCCCCACCTACGCGGTCTCGCGGATGGCGCGGCGCCACGTGACCGTGGTGATCAGCGGCGACGGCGGCGACGAGGTCTTCGCCGGCTACGACTGGTACCGCGCGGCGGCGCTCGCCGACCGCTACCAGCGCATCCCCGGCCCGGTGCGCTGGGCGGTCGACTCGGCGCTGCGCCGGGTGCCCCCGACCAGCAAGAAGAAGGGCCTGGTCAACAAGATGAAGCGCTTCAGCGAGGGGGTGCAGAGCGGTGCCGGCCTCGAGCACCTGGCCTGGCTGATCCACGCCCACGCCGACGAGAAGCTGCGCCTCTACCGGGGTCCGCTGGCCCCGCTCGCCGAGACCGGTGGCCCCGAGCGGCTGGGACGCTCGCTGCTCGAGGCCGCGCGCGCGGTCGAGCCGCTGTCGCGCCGCCAGTGGGTGGACATCAAGCTGTGGCTCCCCGACGACATCCTCGCCAAGGTCGACCGCGCCTCGATGGCGGTGGGCCTCGAGGCGCGCAGCCCCTTCCTCGACTACGAGGTGGCCGAGTTCGCCGCCCGGATGCCCGCCTCGATGCACCTCGACGGCGGTCTGCGCAAGCGGGTGCTGCGCCACGCCATCCGCCCGCTGGTGCCGGCCGAGATCCTGACCCGCCCGAAGGAGGGCTTCTCGATGCCGATGAAGCACTGGCTTCGCGGCGACCTCCAGCCGATGATGCGCGACCTGCTCGGCTCGGCCTCCGCCGCCGAGTGGTTCGACACCCGCGAGTGCTCCCGGCTCATGGACGAGCACGTCTCCGGCCGCTTCAACCACGCCCACGTGCTCTGGACCCTGGTGGTGCTGCAGCGCTGGCGCGAGCGCAGCTCGAACTCCGGCGCGCTCGCCGAGGGTGCCGCATGACGGGTGCCCCACCGCGCCCGGGCGTGAGGGGTGGCTGGCGCGTCCGGTCGGAGCAGGCCACCGTGGCGCTGGTGTGCGCGGTGATCGTCGGCCTGCTCGCCGGGGTGCTCGCCGGCCTGCACGGGCGCGGCGACATCGCCGTCGACCTGGCGCAGGCGAAGGACCTGGCCGGTGGCGGCGAGGTGGTGCCGCTGCACGCGGTGGTCATCGACCCCGAGCTCGGCAAGCCGGTGGTCTTCGTGATCGTCCACGGTCGCGCCCTGCGCCAGCCGGTGACCGTCACCCCCCCGGCGGCGGGCGCCACCACGGTGACGGTGCTGTCCGGGCTGTCCTCCGGGGCGCAGGTCGTGGTGGGGCCGCCGCCGACCCTCCACGAGGGCAGCAGCGTGACCGCCGTCCCCCCCGGCGGGGGCGGCGGCTCCTAGACCTCGGTCTCCTCGTCCCCGGCGCCGCTCATCAGGAAGTAGGCGCCGCAGGCGGCGTCGATGAGGTCGCGGTCGAGCTGGGGCACGCGTCCGCGGAACCGCGCCGCGTGGGTGATGTGCTTGAGGACGTCGCGCGGGTGCACCCCGCGGCAGGGTCGCGGCGGGTCGTGGCGCAGGTACCACTGGTGGAGCAGGTAGTCGATGGCGGCGTCCTGGTACTCGATCCCCGCCGCCGCGCACGCGCGCTTCCAGATGGTGCGGAACTCGGGCTCGGTCGGGCCCGGCACCGCCACCTTGAAGTGGAGCCGGCGCAGGAACGCCTCGTCGACCAGCTGGGTGGGCTCGAGGTTGCTGGAGAGGACCAGCATGCACACGAACGGTGCGGTGATGCTGGTGCCGGCGCGGGGCAGGGTGAGGTGGTCGTAGCCCTTCTCGAGCGGGACGATCAGCCGGTTGAAGAAGTTCTGGGGCGTGAGCGCCGCCTGGCGGCCGAAGTCGTCGACCAGGAAGATGCCGCCGTTGGCCTTCATCTGGGTGCTCGCCTCGTAGTAGCCGAGGCTGCGGTCGAAGGCGAGGTCCAGCATCTCCGGGGTGAGCTCGCCGCCGACGATCACGGCGGGGCGCTCCACCAGCACCCAGCGGCGGTCGTAGTCGGGGAGGTCGGCGGCGTGGGGGAGGTGGTGGACGGGGTCGAAGAAGCGGATCACCTGGCCGTGGACGAGCAGCGCGTGGGGCACGAAGATCGGCGGCCCCATCAGCCGGCAGAGCGCCTCGGCGATCGAGGTCTTGCCGTTGCCCGGAGCCCCGTAGATGAACAGCGTGTGGCGCTCGTTGACCGCCGGGCCCAGGGTCAGCAGGGTGTCGTCGGCGAGGGTGAGGTGGCCGAGCGCGGCGCGGAGGTCGTCGAGGCTGACCTCGTCCTCGCGCAGCGAGTCCTGCTGGGCCCCCGCCGCATAGATGTCGAAGGGCACCGGGACCGGGCCGATGTACTGGCTGATCTCGCAGAGGTCACGCGCCCGGGCGCGCCCGGTGGTGGCGATCATGTAGGTCATCGCCGCCCCGATGTCCTCGTCGGGGAGCAGGCCGACCCCGGCGATCCCCTGGCGGAAGCCGGTCGACTGCACGCAGGCCTGGTCGGAGAGGCCCTTGAGCACCTCGCTGATGAAGGGCCAGGGCACGCAGATGCGCTGGGCGATCTCCCGGCCCTGCAGCGTCCCGTTGAAGTACAGGAGCTTGAGGACGATGTCGGAGACGAGGTTCTGGGGGACGCCGAGCTCGTCCCACGTCCCCGGCCTCGAGGGGAAGTTGGCGGCGGCGGCGCGCGGCTGGGCGGGGGAGAGGGCGCTCACTGCGGACAGGGTGGCCCACCGCACGGCGGCCCGGCCGTGCCGTGATCGGACCGTCTCCGGATGGAGTCGGCCGGGATCAGTGGCTGGCGATGTCGACGACCAGCTGGGTGGGCGCGGCGGCGCCGGGGGCGATGACCCGGACGCAGCCCGGGCCGGCGAGGCCCAGGCCCCAGCTCACCACCCCCTCGAGGGCGCCGATCTGGCGCGCCTCGCGAAGCTGGGCGAGCCCGGGGTGCAGGTCGGTGGGGCCGGCGTAGGCGGGGGTTCCGGCGACGCCCTGGAGGGTGATCCGCACCCCGGCGGTGCCGTCGAGGGTGACCGGGCGGCCACTCGCGTCCTCGAAGAAGTCCGGGGTGCCCTGGGGGATGACCCGGTAGGAGGCGGGGGCACCGCTCAGCCGGATCACGAACCGGTCGTAGCCGGCGCTCTCGTGGGAGGCGGCGGCGACCTCGGTGACCCGGGCGGTGCCCGAGCCGCCGCCGATGGTCGCCTCCACCGGCTTGCTGCCGCACGGCAGCGAGGCCGGCGTGGCGCTCGGTGCTGCCGGCGCCGTACTGGTGGCGACCGCGGCGGCGCCGCTGGTGGACGTGGCCGCCGCGGGGGCGGCGGTGCCGCTCGTCGACGCGGTCGGGCCGGCCGCCGCCGGGGGCGAGCCGCAGCCGGCGGCGAGGGTGGCGGCGAGGACGGCGGCGGGCGTCCAGGCCCTGGTCGCGATGCGCTGCATGGTGTGCTCCCCCAGACAGGCGGGTGCGTGGCCCGCCACGGTGCGGACAACGGCGGGGCGCACCCGACGGTTTCGAACGCGTCAGCCGGCGGAGGGCCTGGCGCGGGCGGTCGTGGGTAGACTGGAGGACTG
>JAXDLS010000075.1:0-3496 GCA_034666485.1 Chloroflexota bacterium | reverse complement strand
GCTCCCCGCCGCGGTGAACGATCGGCAGCTCGACGAGCTCAACCTCAACGACCACACCCCCGTCGTCCAGCGCTTCGGCCGGTGGCTGGGCGGGGTGGTGCACGGCGACTTCGGCAGGACCGTCGCCGGCACGTCGGTGACCACCGAGATGCGCCGGCGGATGGGGGTGAGCCTGCGCCTGCTGCTGATCGGCTCGGTGCTCGGCGGCCTGATCGGGGTCGGGGTCGGCGTGCTGGGAGCGGTCCGCCAGTACCGGCTCAGCGACTACACGACCACGGCGCTCTCGTTCCTCATCCTCTCCACGCCCGTCTTCCTGATGGCGGTGCTGCTCAAGGTGTCGGCGCTCAACCTGAACCAGCTCGCCGGGACCCAGCTGCTCGACTACACCGGCGAGTACACCCCCGGGCTGAGCGGCGGTGGGGTGGCCATCCTCCTCGACCGGGTCCGGCACCTGATCCTCCCGACGCTCTCGATCGTGCTCGGCCAGGCCGCGTTCTTCAGCCGCTACCAGCGCAACGCCATGCTCGACGTGCTCGGCAGCGACTTCCTGCGCACCGCCCAGGCGAAGGGCCTGCGCCGGCGCCAGGCGCTGATCAGGCACGGGCTGCGCACCGCCCTGATTCCCATGGCGACGTTCTTCGCCTACAACTTCGGCCTGCTGCTCACCGGCGCCGCCTTCACCGAGAAGATCTTCGGCTGGCACGGCATGGGCGAGTGGTTCGTCGACTCGGTGTCGACCAACGACGTCAACGTGGTGGTGACGGTGACCCTCTTCGCCGCGGTGCTGGTGCTCATCGCCGGGCTGCTCTCCGACCTCGCCTACGCCGTCCTCGACCCGCGGGTGCGGATCCGCTAGCCGCCATGGCGATCCCCACCGACCCCATCCTGATCGACCTCCAGGAGGCGGCCGCCCTGGAGAGCGCCGACGGCGCGGGGATCGGCCGCGGCCGCCTGGTGCTGCGTCGCTTCCTCCGCCGCCGGCTCGCGGTGGGCGGACTGGTGGTGCTGGCGCTGCTCTTCCTGCTCGCCTTCGCAGGGCCGTCCATCTCCCGGTGGGACTACCGCTCCCACGACTTCGACGCCTTCCTGCAGCCGCCCTCCTGGTCGCACTGGTTCGGGACCAGCCAGATCGGCGAGGACGTCTACGCGCAGACCCTGCGCGGCCTGCAGAAGTCGCTGATCATCGGCCTGCTCACCGCGCTCTTCTCGACCGGCATCGCCGCGGTGGTGGGCTCCTGCGCCGGCTACTTCGGCGGCTGGGCCGACCGGGTGCTGATGTGGTTCGTCGACCTGCTGCTGGTGCTCCCCGGGTTCCTGATCATCGCCATCCTCAGCCCCACCTTCCGGGGCCGCACCTGGCTGCTCTTCGTGCTGCTGCTCGCCGGCTTCTCCTGGATGATCACCGCGCGGGTGGTGCGCGGCCTCTCGCTCAGCCTCCGCGAGCGCGAGTTCGTCCAGGCGGCGCGCTTCATGGGGGTGCCGCCGGCGGTGATCATCGCCCGCCACCTGCTGCCCAACATGTCGTCGCTGCTGATCATCGACGCCACCATCAACGTCGGCGGCGCCATCCTCGCCGAGACCGGGCTCAGCTACTTCGGCTTCGGGGTGCAGCCGCCCGACGTCTCGCTCGGCACCCTGATCGCCGACGGCACCCGCTCCGCGCTCACCTTCCCCTGGCTCTTCCTGTTCGCCGGCGGCCTGCTCATCCTCACCGTGCTCGCCGTGAGCGTGGTCGGCGACGGGCTGCGCGACGCCTTCGACCCCAACGCCGCCTCGCCCCGGGGGCAGGCGTGAGCGAGGTGCTCTCGGTCAGCGACCTGACCGTCTCCTTCCCCAGCGAGGCGGGGACGGTGCGCGCGGTGCGGGGCATCAGCTACTCGGTCGCCCCCGGCGAGGTGCTCGGGATCGTCGGCGAGTCGGGCTCGGGCAAGTCGGTCTCGGCGCTGGCGGTGATGGGGCTGCTGCCCCGCACCGCCCGGGTCGGCGGATCGGTGCGCTTCCACGGCGAGGAGCTGCTGGGCCTCGGCGACCGCCAGCTCTCCCTGATCAGGGGCAGGGGCGTCGCCATGGTGTTCCAGGACCCGCTCTCCGCGCTCACCCCGGTCTACACCGTGGGCGACCAGATCGCCGAGGCGGTCTCGGTGCACACCGCGGTGTCGCGCCAGCAGGCGGCGCGGCGGGCGGTCGAGCTGCTGGAGCTGGTGGGGATCCCCGAGCCGGCCACCCGGGCGCGCGCCTTCCCCCACGAGTTCTCGGGAGGGATGCGGCAGCGGGTGATGATCGCCATGGCGATGGCCAACAACCCCGACCTGATCATCGCCGACGAGCCCACCACCGCCCTCGACGTGACCATCCAGGCGCAGGTGCTCGAGGTGCTCAAGACCGCGCAGCGCGCCACCGGGGCGGCGATCGTGATGATCACCCACGACCTGGGGGTGATCGCCGGCTTCGCCGACCGGGTGATGGTCATGTACGCGGGCCGGCCGGTCGAGGAGGCTCCCGTGGACGACCTCTTCTACCGGCCGCGGATGCCCTACACCCTCGGCCTGCTGGGTTCTCTGCCCCGCATCGACGCCGTCGAGCGCCAGCCGCTGACCCCGCTCGAGGGCAGCCCGCCGTCGCTCGTCGACCTCCCCCAGGGGTGCCCC
This sequence comes from Chloroflexota bacterium, assembly GCA_034666485.1. Taxonomy (GTDB): domain Bacteria; phylum Chloroflexota; class Dormibacteria; order Aeolococcales; family Aeolococcaceae; genus CF-96. Next base: position 848 of record JAXDLS010000075.1, on the reverse strand, counting down.
TTCGCACCCCGCTGCCCGCTGCGCATCGACGTCTGCGTCGAACGGGAGCCGCCGCTGGCCCATACCCTCGACCCGCGCCACATCGCCGCCTGCCACCGCCATGCCGAGATCGAGGCGCGGGGGCTCGGCCCCGCCGACGTCTTCCCGGCACCGCTGGCCGGCGAGCCGGCGGTCGCCGCGGTTCCCCGCGAGTCCCGCCGGGCGGTGCTGGAGGTGAAGGGCCTGGAACGGCACTACCCGCTCACCCGGGGGGTGGTGTTCCGCCGCCAGGTGGGCACGGTGCGCGCCGTCGACGGGATCAGCTTCGACATCCGCGAGGGCGAGACCCTGGGGCTGGTCGGCGAGTCCGGCTGCGGCAAGACCACCACCATCACCCAGATCCTCAGCCTGGCGCGGCCGACCGCGGGCTCGGTGGTGGTGCTCGGCCGCGACAGCGCCGGTCTCCGCGGCGGCGAGCGCCGCGCCATCCGGCGCAACCTGTCGGTGGTCTTCCAGGACCCGCTGGCGTCGCTCGACCCGCGGCTGCCGGTGGGCGACATCCTCGCCGAGGGGCTGCGCACCCACGCGGTCCCCAGGCAGCGCCGCGACCGGCGGGTGGGCGAGCTGCTCCGCCTGGTGGGGCTTGGGCCGGAGCACACCAGCCGCTATCCGCAGGACTTCTCCGGCGGCCAGCGCCAGCGCATCGCGATCGCCCGGGCACTGGCCCTCGAGCCCCGCCTGATCGTCCTCGACGAGCCGGTGTCGGCGCTCGACGTCTCCATCCGTGCGGGGGTGATCAACCTCCTCGAGGAGCTCAGGGCCCGGCTCGGGCTCGCGTACCTCTTCGTCGCCCACGACCTCTCGGTGGT
>JAXDLS010000074.1:0-4572 GCA_034666485.1 Chloroflexota bacterium | reverse complement strand
CCCTGATCGCGGCGCTGGGCGGAGCCCCGGCCGCTGCAAAGGCGCCCGCTCCCGCGGCGACGCCGGTCATTCCCGTGGCCCCGCCGGCCGCCCTGCCGGGCCTGCCAGGACTGCCGGGCCTGCCGGCGCTGCAGGTGGCGCCCCCCGCCTCGAGCCCGTGGTCGGGCCCGGTCCAGGCGCTCACCACCCTGCTGCTGCGCGGCGGGACCAGCGCGTCGCCCGGTGGCGGCCTGCTCGGGCTCGGCCTCCTTGGCGGACAGGGGTAGGACACCAGAGTCCCCATCGAGGCGGCGGAGGCCTGCCCTCCGCCGCCTCACCAGGGGGGGACGACATCTGGGCAGTGCGCCGGTTGCCAGCCTCGAAGGATCCGCGTACGCTCCTAGGACGCCACGCACGGTGTGAGTGCGACGACTCCCGCGGACGAGGATGATCCCCGAGCAAGACGGACGCCAGGAGGCCGAGCCCGATCAGGAGCCCGTCTGGGTCCAGGGGGTGAACTGCGGTCGCTGCGGCTGGCCGAACGCGCGCCAGGTGCAGCGCGGCATGCGGCGGGTCCAGTTCGTCTGCCAGTGGTGCGAGCAGTTCACCACCGCGGTGGTCGACCCCACGCTCAGGGGGATGATCGGTTTCTGAGCGGGGGACGTCGACCTCCCCGCCGCGGTCCCTCCCGGGGCGCAAATGCACGGTCACCTCCCCCATCACCTAGAACGGCGTGGTATGACTGCCGGAACCGGTACCCGGCGTGCGCCGCGGCCGGCCGTTTGGGAGGGCCCCGGCCGTGGGTTGGAAGCGCAACAAGCTGATCGTGTACCCGATGGAGCTGCTCGCCGGGGTGGGCATCGTCGCGATGATGGCCACCACCGGGCTGCTGAAGTCGGTCACGCTTCTGTCTGACTGGCGGCGCTACAAGAAGATCCGCAACATCTAGCACCGCCCTGTTCCCTCCTCTCCACCGCCCTCGGGAGCGGATGCGCTCCCGGCCCGGCGAAGAGAGGGCGTGCCGTCTCGAGGAGGAGGACGGTCCTCCTCGAGACCGGCGCGGCCGGGTCGGCTCCTCCTCCCGAGCCCGCCAGGGTCGCTTTCACAGCTGATGGTGGCAGCGCGCCTGCGCGGTGGGATAGATTGCTGCATGTGGCGCGGAAGGGATGGAGGACGTATTGCAGCCCATGCTCCGACGTCTGGTGGCACTGCTCGGCACCGCCGGCCTGGTCACCCTGGTCATCCCCCAGCCGGCAGGCGCGCGCACGGACGCCGGGTTCGTCAACGGCAGCGGCACGGCGCGCGGCACCGCGCTGCGGCTCGCCCCTCACACCGGGGGGCTGACCTACGCCATCACCACCGGCGACTCCCTGGCCTCCTACCAGGGCACCGAGGGGCGCGCCCAGGCCCAGGCGCTCGATCTCGGCGTCTTCGGCCTCATCCTCACCACGGTGGCGGCGTGCGGTCAGCAGCCGCCGCTGAAGCCCGAGCAGGTGCCGGCACCGGTGCAGGCGAACTCGAGCCACGGTCCGTCCAGCTCCACCCACAGCCTCGCCGGCGGGGAGATCGCCGCCGGCGGCACCGAGACCGCGGCGGCGCGCGCCAACGGGTCCTCCGCCGACGCCTCGGGCGTCTCCCTGGACCTGCCCGGGGTGCTCGGCGTCGGAGCCGCCGTCAGCCACGCCGAGACCCGGCTGGTGCCCGGCCTCCGCCGTGAGGCGCACGCCGACGCCTCGATCGCCTCGGTGAGCCTCGCCGGCGGTGCGGTGCAGCTGCTCGGGCTGCGCTGGGACGTCACCCAGCACACCGGCGAGGCTCCGGTGAGCAGCGGCGGCTTCCACGTCGACGAGATCCGCACCGGTGGCCAGGTCCTGCCGCCGGGCCTGCTCGACCAGGTGCCCGGGCCGGCGCAGCAGGTGGTGGGGTCGTTCGAGCAGGCCAACCGCGCGCTGGCTCCCTTCGGCATCCACCTCACCCCTCCGGCGGTGCGCACCCTCCAGGACGGCACTGTCGACGTGGGCCCGCTGCGGATCAGCCTCGGCGGCACCACCCAGCTCTCCCAGCCGCTCGGCGCCGCCCTGGCGGCGGCCCAGCCCGCCCGCGACGCGGTGGTGGCGATGCTGAAGAGCGATCCCCAGAACTGCCAGGACCCGCGCAGCGGCCTGGGGCCGCCGGTGAACGCCGGCCTGCTCGCCGCTGACATCGCCTACGGCGGTCTCACCGGCACCGGCGGCGTCGACGTCGAGCTCGGCGGCGTCCATGCCAGCACCGAGGGCATCGCCTACCGCAACCCCTTCGGTGACCTCCTGCCGCTGCCGCCCCTCGGGGGCACCACCGCGACCGACACCACCCCGCCCGACGGGGTGACCCCGGCGGCACCGCCCGCCGCCCCGGCGGGCCCGGCGCCGGCCGGCACCACGGTGATCAGCCCGGCGACCGCGGGACGCAGCGTCACCGCGTGCGTCACCCCCGGCTCGCTCGGACGCTCGGGCTGCAGCGCCCGCGACCTCGCCCGCGCCGCGGCCGCCGGCGGGCTCGGCGTCGCCCTGCTGCTCTTCGCCGGCGACGCGCTGCTCCTCCTCCGCCGCCGGCGCGCGGGGGCGGGGTCGTGAGCGGCGAGCGCGGCCGGCTGCCCGGTGCCGAGGGACGGCTGCTGCGCGGCTACGGCCCGCTGCTGGCGATGACCGTCGCCTTCGCGCTGATGGTCACCCTGGTGCCCACCGTCGCCCGCGAGCAGACCGTCGTCCACGACGGCACCGCCCCGGCGGGCAGCGTCAGCCCCATCGCCCCCGGCAGCGGCGCGGTGGCCCCGGGGGCCCCGGGCAGCGAGCCCTCCAACGCCACCGGACCGGCGGGCTCGGCGGCGACCAGCCGCCGGGTGGTCGCCGGCCACACCAGCGGCTGCACCGACCGCCGCCAGCAGGTGCCGGGCGATCCCTACTCGCCGCCCTGCGTGCTCTTCAGCGGCGACAACGGCGGCGCCACCACCCGCGGCGTCACCAGGGACACGATCACCGTCGCGCTGCGCATCACCGCCGATCCCGACCTCTCCTCGACGATCGCGAAGATCACCGGCGCCGACCTCATCGACAGCCCCGACGACGCGATGCGCACCGCCCAGGGGCTGGTCGAGTACTTCAACTCGCGCTATCAGTTCTATGGGCGCAAGCTCAGGCTGGCACCCTACCAGGGGCACGGCGCGCTCACCCGCGAGATCCTCGGCGCCGGGCAGGAGCAGGCCAACGCCGACGCCATCAGGGTGGCCAGCGAGCTCGGCGCCTTCGCCGACGTCACCGGGCTCACCGAGCCCTACTCCGACGCGCTGGCACGCCAGCGGGTGATGGCCTTCGGGGCCCCGTACATGTCGCGGCAGTGGTTCGTCGACCGCCGGCCCTACGCCTGGAGCGCGCTGACCGACTGCTCGCTGGTCGCGCAGAGCAACGGCGACTGGATGAACAAGCGCGTCCTGGGCAAGCCCGCGACCTACGCCGGCGGCGACCTGGCCGGCAGGCCACGCAGGCTGGGCATCGTGGTGCCCGACAACCCCCAGTACCAGCAGTGCCTGCACGACAGCCTCGACCTGCTCCACAGGGCCGGCAACGACGCGGTGACCGTGAACTACTCGCTCGACCTCGCCAGCCTCTCCAACCAGGCGGCGAGCATCGTCGCCAAGCTCAAGGCCTCGGGGGTGACCTCGGTCGCCTGCGCCACCGACCCCATCCTTCCCGTCTTCCTCACCGCCAAGGCGCACGAGCAGGGCTACTACCCGGAGTGGCTGGTGCAGGGCACCGCCTTCACCGACACCGATGTGGCCGGGCAGCTCTACGACCAGGCGGAGTGGGCGCACGCCTTCGGCACCAGCACCCTCGGCCCCCAGCTGCCCGAGCGCGCCGGCCTCGGCTACAACGCCTACAAGGCGGTGCGCGGCGACGAGCCCGCCCACAGCGTGGAGCTCATCTACCACCAGCTCTCCATGATCGCGATGGGGATCCAGCTCGCCGGCCCCGGCCTCACCCCCGCGAGCTTCGAGAGGGGGATGTTCTCGTATCCGGGCGGCACCGGCGAGGCGGGGACCTGGGGCTTCGGCCCGGGGCACTACACCCCCACCCAGGACTTCAAGGAGATCTGGTGGGACGGCGCCCGGGCCTCCCCGTACAACAACAAGCCGGGGACGTACGCGACCAGCGGGACGCGCTATCGACTGGGGCAGGTGCCGGCGGGCGACCCTCCCGTGTTCCGGTGAGCGGCCGCCGCATCGCGGCCGCCGCCACCGTCACCGCCGCCGCCGCGGTGCTGGTGGCGACCCAGGTGGCGCCGGAGCGGGTGCCGCTGGGCATCGTCCTCCAGGGCGCCATCCTCGGCTCCGGCACCGGCCTGCTCGCCGTCGGCCTGGTGCTCACCTACCGCGCCACCCGGGCGATCAACTTCGCGTACGGCGCCATCGGCGGGGTGGCAGCGGCGCTCGCGGTGGGGCTGCACCTCGGCCACGGCCTGCCCTGGCTGGCGGCGGTGCCGCTCGCCGTGGTGGTGGGGGTCGCGGTCGGCGGAGCGGTCGAGAGGCTGGTGATCCGCCGCTTCCGGGATGCGCACCGT
>JAXDLS010000073.1:0-4242 GCA_034666485.1 Chloroflexota bacterium | reverse complement strand
GCGCCGGTTGACCTCCTGGATCGACTCGAAGATCGTGCGCACCAGGATCGGGGCCAGGCCGAGCGACGGCTCGTCGAGCAACAGGACCTTCGGGCGCGACATGAGGGCGCGGGCGATGGCCAGCATCTGCTGCTCGCCCCCGGAGAGCAGGCCGGCACGCTGGTCGGCACGCTCCGAGAGGATGGGGAAGAGCTCGAGCACGCGCCGGCGCGCGCCGGTGCGCTGCCGGCGGTCGCGGACGCTGTGGCCGCCGGCGCGGAGGTTCTCCTCGACGGTGAGCCGGGTGAAGATGCGCCGCCCCTCGGGGACCTGGACGATGCCGCCGTCGACCACCTCCGCGGGGGGCAGGCCGTCGAGCCGGCGACCCTCGAACTCGAGGGTGCCGCCGGTGATGTGCCCGCCGCACATCCGCAGCGTCGACGAGATGGCGCGGAGCAGCGTGGTCTTGCCCGCCCCGTTGCTGCCGAGCACGGCGACCACCTCGCCCTCGGCGACCGACAGCGAAACACCACGGAGGGCCTGAACCGCGCCCCCGTAGGTAACCCTCAACTCACGTACGGTCAGCATCGAGTGCGCTCGCCCCCAAAGCGCGGCCGGTGGCCTCGCAGACGCGGTCCCGGATGGTATCCGATGCCGCGACGGTCGTTTGGGCGTGACCGGCGGATTCCCAACATTGATACCTACAAATGCATGACCTCCGCCTCGCGGTGCCCTGGGAGCGTGCAGCGACGGCCTCCCGGCCTGCTAGACGTAGAAGCGCATCAGCGACTCGGCGACGCAGGCGGGCTTGTCGACACCCTCGATCTCGAAGGTCACCGTCACCGTCGCCTGCAGGCCGCCCTTGACCTCCTCGACGGCGGTGAGCTCAGCGCCGGCGCGGATCCTCGAGCCGACCCGCACCGGGGTCACGAAGCGCACCCGGTTGAGCCCGTAGTTGATGACCATGCGCACGCCGTCGACCTGGAGCAGCTCGAAGATCATCTCCGGGAGCATCGACAGGGTGAGGAACCCGTGGGCGATGGTGCCGCCGAAGGGCCCGGCGGCGGCGCGCTCGGCGTCGACGTGGATCCACTGGTGGTCGCCGGTGGCGTCGGCGAAGCGGTTCACCTGGTCCTGGGTGATCTCGCGCCAGCCGCTGTGACCGAGGTGGCTGCCCTGCGCCTCGCGCAGCGCCTCGGGGCTCTCGAACCGCTCCATGCCGCTCTCCCACTGGGTGGACTGCCGACCCCATCTTGCCCGAAGCCCTCCCGCCGATGCCCCGAGACGGGCGGCTCGGTCGGCCCGCTATCCTGACGGGTGTGGCGCGCTGCGTCACGCTGGAGGGAGGTTCCGTGGAGCTGCGCGAGCGGGTCGTCATCGTCTTCGTGGCGGTCGCGATCGTGACCACCCTCGGCCTCGGCGGGGTCGTCTCCTGGCGCTTCGCGCACCCCGTCTACGAGCGCACCGCGCTCGGCGTCGTCAGCCCCGGCACCGGCGAGGCGCCGGGCGCCGCCCTCCCCCTCGACCCGCTCCCCGGCACCCCGGGAGGCGCGGCGGGCTCCACCGGGAGCGCCGCCGCGGCGGCGGGCCCGCAGGCGCCGGCCGCGGGCGGCACCGGCACGGCCACCGGCCCCACCCGAGCGCGTCCCGGCGTCCCCGTCCAGCCGCCGGTCGCCGCCGGCGTCTCCGGCGGGGTCATCACCGTCGGCGGCATCTTCGACGAGACCGGCCCGCTCGACGCCACCGTGCAGCGCGACACCGTGCGCGCCTACTTCAACCAGGTCAACGCCACCGGCGGCGTGAACGGCCACCGGTTCCGGCTCGTCGACTGCGACTCCGCCTTCGACCCCACCCGCGGCCACCAGTGCTCGGAACGGCTGATGGGCTCCGGGGTGCTCGCCATGGTCGGCTGGCTCTCGGCGAGCAGCGAGCAGGCGGAGACCACCTATCTCGCGTCGCAGGGCATCCCCGTGATCGGCGGCCTGGGCGTGCCCAGCGAGTTCGAGTCGCCGCTCTCCTTCCCCGTGGCCCCGAACCTGCTCGGGTCCACCGTGGAGGGGCTGAGCGCCCATGCCGTCGAGCTCGGCATCCACGCCCCCGCGGTGGTGGTGATCAACTCCCCCTTCACCGCCCCCGCGGCGCAGCGGATCACCGACAGCCTGCACCGCCACGGCATCCACGAGAAGAGCGTCGACTTCGCCGACGCGACCAAGCCCGACTACACCGACCTGGCGGTCAAGATCCGCCTCGAGGGTGCCGACTCGATCATCGCGGGCCTCGACCCCTTCTCCTACGCCCGGTTCTTCCAGGCGCTCGACCGGCAGAACTTCCACCCCACCTTCCTCGGGTTCGGCCTGGACAAGAGGTCGGCCGCGAAGCAGTACGGCACCGCCGTGTTCGGCGCCGAGTCGGCGACCCCGTTCCTCGAGCCCGACGAGCACATGGGCGTACCGGCGATGAGCGAGTACTACGGCGCGGTACAGCGGTACTTCCCCGCCCAGGTCGACGCCCTCGACGTCTACACCGAGGGGACCTGGGTGGCCGCCCGGCTCTTCGTCGAGGCGGTGCGCCGGCTGGGGACGACTCCGCCCACCAGCCGGTCGCTGGTCGACTCCCTGAACCACATCACCCGGTGGGACAGCGGGCTGACGGTGCCGCTCACCTTCAGCCCCGGGCCGCACGATCCGAACCACTGCGTCCAGTGGATCCGCAACCAGCAGGGCGCGTGGCACACGTACTCCGGCTGGAACTGCTTCTGAGCGCGTGTCCGAGCCGTGATCGCGTCCCTGTCGGGCTTCTCCCTGCTGCCCAGCTACACCGTCATCGGGCTCACCCTGGGCGGCGTCTACGCGCTCGCCGCCACCGGGCTCGTGCTCATCTACCGGGTCTCCGGGGTGCTCAACTTCGCCCACGGCGCGGTGGCGATGTTCTCGACCTTCGTCGCGTACCAGATCTCCGTGGTCGCGGGCGTCCCCTCGCTGATCGGGCTGCTCGCCGCCGTCGCCACCGGCGCCGCGCTGGGATTCGTGATCGAGTTCCTCACCATCCGCCCGCTCACCGGGCGACCACCGCTGACCCGGGTGGCGGTGACCATCGCCTGGCTGCTGGTGCTGCAGACCGCCGCCGGGCTGATCTGGGGCGCCACCGGCTACCACCGCCCGGTGCAGCTGGTGGGCAGCAACGGGTTCACCGTGCCCTTCACCAACGTGGTGGTCGGGTACGACCAGCTCACCATCTTCCTGGTCGCGGTCGGCCTCTCCCTGAGCACCTCGGCGCTGCTGCGCTGGACCTCGCTGGGGGCGCAGATGCGCGCCGTCGCCGACGACCCGCAGGCGGCGCGGCTCTGGGGCATCGACGTCGACCGGGTCTCGGCGGCGTCGTGGATGATCGGCTCGGCGATGGCCGCGGTCGCCGGCGTGCTGATCACCCCGCTGCTCAACTTCGACACCTACTCGCTCACGGTGCTGGTCATCGACGCCTTCACCGCCGCGCTCATCGGGCGGCTCACCAACCTCCCCCTCACCGTGGTGGGCGCCATCCTGCTGGGACTGGTGCAGTACTACCCGAAGGCCTTCTTCGACCAGGCCGGGCTCAGCGAGCTGAGCACGTTCGTCCTCGCACTGATCACCCTGGCGGTGGTGTTCCGGCCAGGCCTGGCCGCATCGCGGGGACGCGGATGAGCGTGCCGGTGTCGCGTGGCCGGCGGCTCCGCCTCGCCGCGGTCGTGGCCGCGGTGGCGCTGCTCCCCGCCTTCGAGTCGGACTTCCAGCGCGGCCTCGACTCCGACGCGGTGATCGTCGCGCTCCTGGTGCTCTCGGTGGTGGTGCTCACCGGGTTCGTCGGCCAGATCTCCTTCTGCCAGTACTCCTTCGCCGCCATGGGCGCCTTCACCGTCGGCGCGCTGATGGACGCGCACGGCTGGTCGTTCTGGCTGGCGCTGCCGGTGGGAGTGGGGGTGGCGGTGCTCGCCGGGGTGCTGGTGGGCATCCCCGCGCTGCGCCTCTCCGGCCTCCTCCTCGCCGTGCTCACGGTGGCGGTGGCGCTCTTCACCGACCGCTTCCTGCTGGTGACCGGCACCTGGGACGGCTTCAGCGGCGGCGCCGTGCCCTGGCACCCGTCGCGACCCTCGCTGCTCGGCGCCCCCCTGACCGGCTCCTACGCCTACTACCTGTTCGCCCTCGCCATCCTCTGCGCGGCGGTGCTGCTGGTCTGGAACCTGCGCCGCGGCAAGACGGGCCGGGTGCTGCGCGCGGTGCGCGACTC
>JAXDLS010000072.1:0-7628 GCA_034666485.1 Chloroflexota bacterium | reverse complement strand
ATCGCGTTGTTGGTGAGGATGCCGCCCGCCTGCTGGGCTGTGTTGCTCTGGACGAAGCTGCTGGTGAACGTCACCGTCCCGCCGTTGTCGAACATGCCGCCGCCCCTGCCGCCGAGCAGTAGGAGCGTGGCCACTGCACTAGTGCTGGAGAGGTGGCCGCTGGTGAACGTCACCGTGCCGCCAGTGTTGTAGATGCCGCCGCCGTCGCCACCGGCCAGTCCGAGCAGGCTCCCCGTGCTGTTGCTCTGGACGAAGCTGCTGGTGAACGTCGTCGCGCCGAGGCCGTTGTAGATGCCGCCGCCCCTGGCATCTGCGTGGTTCCCGGACAGGGTGCTGTTGGTGAGCGTCACCGCGCCGTTGCTGTAGATGCCGCCGCCGTCGCCACCGCCGAGCAGGCCGCCGGCGGCGTTGCCGTTACTGAGGGTGACCGACGTGAGGGTGAGGCCACCGGTGCCGGTGACCTCGACGATGCGGAAAGGTGCCGCCGTTGCCGCGCGAGTGATGGTGCTGTTGGCGCCGCCCAATAGGGTGATGCGGGTGGTGATGCGTGGCAGCCCGTCCGGACCGTTCGCTCCGGCATCGTGGCTGCTGGTGAGGACGTAGGTGCAGGGGTTGGCCAGGGTCACCGTGCCCCCGCCGGCGGCATTGGCTGCGTTGATCGCGGCCACCAGCGCCGGCTCGTTGCAGGCCACGGCCGCCTGCGCGGTCGTCGGCATCATCAGGGTGGCCGTGCCTGCGGCCAGAACGGCGGCGCAGCTCAGGCTCTGGACTCTACGGATGAATCGCATGAGTGTCCTTCTTGTACTTCTGGGATGAGAGTGACGTGATGTTTGTGTGACGAGTGGCTCATCGATTGTGAGCAGACACGCCATGACTGTCCGATGTGCGGCCTTCGATCACTGCGCTATGGGTGCTCCTCCTTGAGAAAGCGAGATCAGTAGACATGGAAACGCCCAGGCACGTACAGGCATAACACCGTGGGTTGCCGGACCATTCCATGTTCCGACTTTTCATCCGCCGGCTACGGCGAGGTCAGTTATGACGATCACAGAAATGCAAGGTAGCGACGGGGTTTTCTACAAGAGATAGTTAGCGTGAGGCCTTACGTAACCACTGCACCCAGGGGCTCACGTGGCTACCTGAATGGACACAATCACTGTACCCAGTGGCCCACGTCGCCACCTGAACGGCGACGTGGTCGGAGGTGTGGGCCGACTGTGTGTGCTGGGATGGGTGGGCTCGTTGACTGCTGCTTTGTCCAGCGTCACCGTTCCCCGGGAGAGGCACTCGGGGGCCGACGTCTCGCGGACGGCTCCCCGCCTCACGGCCCACCGGAATCAAAGTGGCGGCGGAAACGCGTGAGGAGGGGGGGCGGTTGCTCGTGAGCGGCTAGACGCGGCCGCCGGCGACGGAGGAGACGACGGCGTGGGCGGCGCCGGCGATGCCATAGGCGGTCCCGGTGGCGATGCCGACGACGGAGTCGACGAGGCCACCGACGATGGGCAGGGAGTGGATGATGGTGTGAATGACCGGTTCTCCTTTGTGTGGGCTGATGCCCTTACTTGTTATGACACTCACCGTGGGCGATTTATTTCAGAATAGCAAGGATCAGAAACATTCGGACGCTTCCGGCGGATTCCCGGCCAGGGACTCCGCGAACGGATCTCCTCGCGGCCCTCGACGAAAAGCGTCAGACCGGGATGGCGACGATCACCGACCAGCCCGCAATGGAGGGATCGGTGGGATCGCACCCGCTCTCCGCAATCGCCGCAAACCCCGCACCGTGAAGCAGCGTCAACACGGTGTCCACCGGGACTGTTTCAGCTATGTATGGCCACATCAAGGGGCGCCGGGGCTCACCGGATCTCCTGGCCCGCGGCGACCCGGGCGATGAGCTCGCCCCGGCCGTGCACCGCCAGCTTGCCGTAGACGCGCTGCAGGTGGTTCTCGACGGTGCGCTCGCTGATGCACAGCCGGAGCGCGATGGTGCGGCTGCTGAGGCCGGTGCCCGCCAGCGTCGCCACCTCCAGCTCGCGGCTGCTGAGGGTGGCGTTCGACCCCGCCGCGGGCGGGGCGGGCCGGGCGTCCCGGGCGGTGGCGGGGGTGCCGCTCCGCTGCAGCAGCAGCGCTGCCTGGGCGCGGCGGCGGGGCCAGCCGGTGGCGGCGAAGGCCGCCTCGGCCTCGCGCAGCAGCGGCGCCGCCTGCTCGCGGCGGCCGGCGGTGAGCAGCGCGGCCGCGACCGAGAGCCGGACGGCGGCGGGAACGAGGTCGCCGGCCACCTCGCCGGTGAGCGCCAGGGTGCGCTCGGCCTGGTCGACCGCGCCGGGGTCGCCGGCCTCGGCCAGCGCCGCGGTGAGGGCCGCGCCCACCGTCAACGACGCCAGCGGGAGGTCGCGCTCGGCTGCCAGCGCGGCCAGCCGGCGGGCCTCGGCGAGGGCCTCGGCGGGATCGCCGGCGTCGAGCAGCGCATGGACCAGCGCGGCCCGCAGCGAGAGCATCCACGTGTCCCCCCGGGCCTCGCTCCAGGAGCTCATCCGCCGGTAGCAGGCCACCGCCCGAGCGGGGTCGTCGCGCTCGCCGGCGAGCACCCCCTCCGCATACCAGTACCAGCCCTCGATGAAGCCGCCGGTGCGCTCCTCGAGCAGCCGGCGCGCCTCGGCGAGCCGGTCGGCGGCGGCCTCGTGGTCGCCCCGGGCGGTGAGCACCAGGGCGCTGGTGGTGACCGCCAGGGGAACCACGTTGACCGCGCCGTAGCGGCGCCCCATCTCCTCGCTGCGCAGCGAGGCGGCGAGCGCCCCGTCGAGGTCACCGAGGAGGAAGCAGGCCTCGCCCCAGAGCGCCGCGGCCCAGGCGGCGCCCCACATCACCCCGATGCTCTCGGCCATGGTCTCGGTGAGCGCCGCCATCGAGCGCGCGCTGTCGTCGAAGCGCCCGAGGAAGCAGCTGGCGGCGGCGCCGGCGAAGACCGCGTATCCGAAGGCGAGCACCTCTCCCGCCGCCATCGCCTCGCGCGCCGCCTCCGTGGCGAGGCCGAGGGCGCGGCGCGGCTCGCCGCCGTGGGCGAGCGCCAGCGCCTCGAAGGCACGGAGGATCAGGTCGGCGCCGGGCGCGGCGGCGGCGGCGGCGATCCGGCGCCCCCGCCGGACGGTGTCGAGCGCCTCGGGGACGGGGAGGGTCAGCTCCGCCACCATCGCCAGCTCGCTGAGCAGCAGCGCCGCCTCCGGGCCGCCCTCCGAGGCGCCCGCCAGCCCCTGCTCGATGGCCGCGCGGGCACGCTCGTAGTCGCCGGTGACCACCCGCAGCATCGCCAGCCGGCGCCACAGCGAGGCCCGCCGCAACCGGTCGTCGGAGGGCGTCCGGGCGAGCAGCTCGTTGACCGAGGCGAGGCCGAGGTCGGCGCGGCCGGCGTGGGCGGCGAGCTCGCTGAGGCGGTCGAGGGCGCGCAGGCGCAGGGTGTCGCCGCGGTCGCCGACGAGCTGCAGGGCCTCCTCGTACCAGCGCACCGCGTGGGTGTAGTGGACCTGCGCCTCGGCGGCCTCGCCGGCCGCCATCGCCGCCGACGCGGCCTCGAGGTCGCCCGGCTCGGCGCCCTCGACCAGGTGGGCGGCGACGCTCCCCACCGGAGCCCCGGCCTCGCGCAGCGCCGTGGCCAGCTCGCGGTGGGCGAGGCGCCGCCGTGCCGCCCCCATCTCGCGCAGCACGCACTCGCGCACCAGGGGATGGTGGACGGTGTACTCGGCGTTGCGGCCGCCGTGCTCGGCCACCAGCCCGGTGGTCCGCAAGGTGTCGAGGGCATCGGCGAGGGTGCCGGCGGCGGCGCCGGTCACGGCGACCAGGAGGGGGAAGCCGACCCGCCCCCCGGCGACCACCAGCCACTCCAGCAGCTGGCGGGCGACCGGGTCGAGGCCGCGGGTGCGCTCGCGCAGCGCCGCCTCCAGGTTGGGCGGCAGCTCCTGCTCGAGGGCGGTGCCGGGCATCCACTGCAGGCCGACGCGCCGGACGGCCTCGCGGGCGCGGGCCCAGCGCACCATCTCCTCGAGGTAGTACGGGTTGCCCGCGGCGCGCGCCTGGAGCATCTCCACCAGGCTGCGGGAGGGCAGGCCGTCGCCGAGCAGGGCCGCGACCAGGGCGGCGGCGGCGTCCCCGTCGAGCGGGGCGAGCTCGATGTCCACCACCTCGCGGTCGCGGCGCAGCAGCTCGAGCAGCTCGCGGGCGGCGGGGCGGGCGTCGGCGGGGTCGCGCCAGCCCAGGGCCAGGGTCCAGGGCAGCTCGGCGGCGTGGCGCTGCAGGGTGGCGAGCACCTCGCAGCTGTCGGCGTCGGCGAGATGGGCGTCGTCGACGACCACCACCAGCGGGCGCCGCTCGGTCACCTGGCGCACCAGCCGGAAGGCGGCCTGTACCACCGACACCAGGTCGGGCGCCCCGGGCGCACGCCCGTCGGCGGCGGCCAGCGCCGGCACCAGGCCGACCAGGGCGTCGCCGGCGCGGCGCACCTGGGCCCCGGCCGAGCCGCTGCCCCGGACGAAGGCGCCGAGCACGTCGGAGAGGGCGGCATAGGGGTGGCCGCCGAGGTGAGGCGAGCGCCCCGCGATCACCGCGGCGCCGGAGGTCCGCGCCCGCTCCCCGAAGGCCTGGAGCAGCCGGGTCTTGCCGATCCCCGCCGGCCCGCGCACCACGGCGACGCGCAGCCCGGTCTCGGCGCTGCTCGCCACCTGGCGCCAGAGCTCCTGCAGCTGGCGCTCGCGGGCGACGAGCGGAGTGTCGCGGTGAGTACCGTGCATGACAGAACGATGGTACCGGGGCGGGAGTGGGCGTCCGTCGCCTGAGTACCCGGCCGTGTGAGGAAGTGAGTACACCGGGTGAGTATTTCTGCACTGTCGCGGCACCCGTGAGCCGCGCAGCATGGGGGCATCGTCCGGCCGCACCCGCGACCGGCGATCGAGGAGGAGCCCGATGATCCGCGTACAGGGACGCTCGTGGTGCGGCGTGGCCGCCCTCGGCCGGCGGGCGCCGGCGCCGCGGGTCGCCGGCCGCGAGCAGGCGGTGGCACCCGATCTCTCGCCGTCCGAGCTCGCCTGCGAGGTGCTGCGCCAGCTCAACCTCGAGGACCTCGACGGCTTCCGCCGGCTGGTCGCCCCCACCGTGCGGCTGACCGGCGCCGCCGGCGCCGAGACCGCCGACCTCGACGCCCGGGAGCTCTTCCGCCGGCTGACCACCCTCGCTCGGCGCCAGACCCTCTGCGCCGGCCGCATCCGCGCCGGCGAGGGCCACGCACGCATCGACCTGGAGATCGCCTGGCCGGTGGCGGGAGGGTACGCGGCCTCCAGCCTCGGCACCCTCGACCTCGCCGTGACCGGCGGCCGGGTGACCGGGCTGACCCTCGACCGCGACGTCGACCCCTCGATCGATCGCGCCGCGGCCGCGCTGGCGGCGGCGGCCCGCTGACCGGCGCTCAGCCTGCCGGAGGCTCCTCCGGGGCGGGGAGGGCGCGCGACCGGGCGTCCACCTCCTCGTAGAGCCGGCGGCCCAGGGGCCGCTCCATCTCCTCGGCGAGGTGGCCGAGGAGGCCTGCGGTGCGCGCCAGCAGGGCGAAGCCGCGGGCCAGGGCCGGGGGCAGGCCCAGGTCGGCGAGGGCCGCCCCCGCCGCACCCGCGCCGTTGATGGGCAGCCGCCGACCGGCGACCGCGAGGGACGCCTCCGCCACCGCGCGCAGCAGCCGCAGGTGCGGTCCCAGGAGCCCCTCCTCCGCGGCGATGGCGTAGAGGCGCGGAACCCGCGGGTCGGTCTCCCGGTGGATGTGATGGCCGAGGCCGGGCACCCGCTCGCCGGCTGCGATGCGCCGGCGGACGGCGGCCTCGGCCAGGGCGCGGAGGGCGTCCTCGCCGTGGTCGCCGCCGTCACCGCCGGCGAGCAGCTCGTGGAGGAAGCGGGCGGTGTCCTCGGTGGGACCGAGGAAGACGGCCCCGCCGCCGAGCAGCCCGGCCGCGATCGCCCCCTGGATGGCCTCGGGCGCGCCGGTGTAGGTGAGCCGGGCGGCGAGCACGGTGGGGGTGAGGCCGTGGTCGGCGAGCGACACCAGCACGGCGTCCAGCAGCCGGGTCTCCGCGGCGGTCGGCGGCCTCCGGGCGACGAGGAGGAAGGCGAGCTCGGTGAACGACAGCCTCCCCATCAGCTCGCCGGCGAGGTCGCGCCCGCAGACGGTGATCGAGTCCGCCGTCGAGGAGCCGAGGGCGCTGCGCAGCCACTCGTCGTTCACACCGTCTCCTCCGCGTCCCACTCGGCCGGGGTGCGGCCCGAGGACAGCTGGTGCTTGGCGAGCCGGCCGGTGGGCGTGCGGGGAAGCCCCTCGACCAGCTCGATGTAGCGGGGTACCTTGAAGCGCGCCAGGCGGGTCGCCGCCCAGGCGTGGAGCGCGGCCGGCGCCACGTCCGCCCCCGGGCGGACCACCACGAAGGCCTTGACCTCCTCCTCGGTGAGCTCCGAGGGGACGCCCAGGACGGCCGCCTCGACCACCTCGGGATGGGCCTCGAGAGCGGCCTCCACCTCGGCGGGAGCGAGGTTCTCGCCGCGCCGGCGGATCACCTCCTTGCGCCGGGCCACGAAGGTGAGGGTGCCGTCGCCGTTGTCCCTGACCAGGTCGCCGGTGCGCAGCCAGCCGCCGACGAGCACCTCCGCCGTCTCCCGCGGCATCCCGTGGTAGCCGAGCATCAGCGTGGGGTTGCTCAGCTCGAGCTCGCCGACCCCGCCGGTGGCGACGGGACGGCCGGCGTCCATCACCCGGGCCCGGTTCACCTCGCCGAGCTCGGGGTGCTGCCGGGCGCTCCCCAGGGTCCCGTACGGCCGGGTGCCGTGCGCCCAGATCAGGCCGTAGGGGCTCTCCGACATCGCGTAGCCGCAGACGATCTCGATCCCCAGCCGCCGCTCGATCTCCAGCTGCCGCTCGCGCGTGGGCGACGGGCCCGTGTAGCAGAGCCGCAGCGGGGTCTCGGCATCGTCGGGCCGGGCGGGCTGGCGCATGAGCATCTCCAGCATGGCGCCGATGGCGTTGAACTCGGTGGCGCCGTACCGGCGCGCGGCGTCCAGGAAGCCGCTCGCGGAGAACCGGGGCAGCAGCACCAGGCCGGCGCGGGCGGCGACCGAGCCGAGCATCGAGTACGCGGCGGCGTTGATGTGGAAGAGCGGCAGCGAGGTCATCAGCCGGTCGTCGGAGGTCAGCCGCATCCAGAAGGGAAAGCCCTCGCCCGCCATCGCGTAGGCGCGGTGGCTCTGGGTCACCAGCTTGGAGCGGCCGGTGGTGCCGGAGGTGGGGATGAGGACGGCGGGGTCCTCGGGTCGCACCGCCGCGGACGGCCGCACCTCGGCGGGAGCGGCGGTGCGGTCGATGCCGTCCACCGCGAGCAGGCCCCCGGCGGGAGGACGGGGGGCGGTGGCCGCGGTCACCGTCTCCCAGAGCGCCGCGTCGGTGACCACCAGGTGCGGCCGGGTCTGCTCGACCAGGCCGGCGAGCTCGGCGGCGCTCAGCGCGGGGTCGACGGGCACGAGCACCGCCCCCAGGCTCACCACCGCGAGCCAGGCGAAGAGGTAGCCGGAGGTGTTGCGGGTGGTGGCCATGACCAGGCTGCCGTGGG
>JAXDLS010000071.1:0-5781 GCA_034666485.1 Chloroflexota bacterium | reverse complement strand
AGTTCCTGAAGTACCCGGACAAGTTCACCGCGGTGGGCGCGCGCATCCCCAAGGGCGTGCTGCTCGTCGGCCCCCCCGGCACCGGCAAGACGCTGCTGAGCAAGGCCGTGGCCGGTGAGGCGGGCGTGCCCTTCTTCAGCATCAGCGGCTCCGAGTTCGTGGAGATGTTCGTCGGTGTCGGCGCCAGCCGCGTTCGCGATCTCTTCGACCAGGCCAAGAAGAACAGCCCCTGCATCGTCTTCGTGGACGAGATCGACGCCGTCGGCCGCCAGCGCGGCGCCGGCCTCGGCGGCGGCCACGACGAGCGCGAGCAGACCCTCAACCAGCTGCTCGTCGAGATGGACGGCTTCGAGACCAGCACCCACGTCATCGTCATCGCGGCCACCAACCGGCCCGACGTGCTCGACCCGGCACTGCTGCGGCCCGGCCGCTTCGACCGCCACGTCACCCTCGACCGCCCCGACATCCGCGGCCGCCGCGCCATCCTCGAGGTGCACGCGCGCAACAAGCCGCTCGACTCCTCGGTTCAGCTCGAGGTGCTCGCCAAGCAGACCCCCGGGTTCTCCGGCGCCGACCTGTCCAACCTCATCAACGAGGCGGCGATCCTGGCGGCGCGGAACAATCGCAAGCTGATCACCATGAAGGACCTCGAGGAGGCGATCGCCCGGGTCATCGCCGGCCCGGAGCGGAAGAGCCGGATGATCTCCGAGAAGGAGAAGCAGACGATCGCCTTCCACGAGATGGGCCACGCGCTGGTGATGCGGACGCTGCCGCACACCGACCCGGTCCACAAGATCAGCATCGTGAGCCGCGGCATGGCGCTGGGCTGGACGCTGAGCCTGCCCCAGGAGGACAAGTACCTGGTGAGCAAGGCCGAGCTGGCCGACCAGCTCGCCGGCATCCTCGGCGGCCGCTGCGCGGAGGAGCTGATCCTCGGCGAGAAGAACATCACCACCGGTGCGCAGGACGACATCCGCAAGGCCACCTCGCTGGCCCGCAAGATGGTCACCGAGTGGGGCATGAGCGACAAGCTCGGCCCGCTCGCCTTCGGCACCAAGGAGGAGCTCGTGTTCCTCGGTCGCGACCTCGGCGAGCAGCGCAACTACTCCGAGGAGGTCGCGAGCGAGATCGACCAGGAGATCCACCACCTCGTCGACAGCGCCTTCATGCTCGCCAAGCAGGTGCTCCGCGAGCGCGAGCACGTGCTGCGCGCCCTCGCCGCCCGGCTGGTCGAGGTCGAGACCATGGACGCGATCGAGATGGACCGGATCATCGAGCAGGCCGACCTGCTCCACCGGGTCGACGCCGCCCCCACCGCCGCCGCGGGGATGTGACCCCGCCGCCGCGATCGATCTCTGTCGCGGCGGAGGCGGACCGGTGACGGGGTGAACGCCCGGGGAATGTAGCGGTACCATCGGGGCGCGCACACCTCGCGTCGGGAGGTGGTGACCGACCCTCTCCCGTGGACGCCCGGCGGCGCCGCGAGGAGCACCGGACGGCCGCCGCCCATCCTCCCCACCCGGGCGGAGGCGCACCGCGACGCTTGGATCACGAGGTGACCGAGACGTGAGACGCGCCCCTGTCCGGGACCGGGTCCCCACCGCCACCGTCGACGCCGTGGGTCCCACCGCCGGCGCGCCGCCGGCACGCCCGCGGATCGCCGTGGTCGGCGCCGGCCGCTGCGGCTCGGCCCTCGCCATCGCCGCCCACCGGGCCGGCTACACGATCGCCGCGGTGACCAGCCGCACCCCGGAGCACGCCCGCGCGCTCGCCGCCCGGGTCGGCGCCGTGACCGTCGACTCCGCGGTGGCGGCGACCCGCCACGCCGACCTCATCCTGCTCACCGTCCCCGACGCCCAGATCACCCGGGTGGCGGCGACGATCGCGGCCAGCGGCGCCTCGCTCGGCGGCCGCAGCCTGGTGCACTGCAGCGGAGCCCATCCCGCCGCCGTCCTCGCCGCCGCCCGCCACGCCGCCGGGGCGGTGGGCAGCGTCCACCCGCTGCAGTCGCTGACCGGGGGTGACGCCGCCGGCGCCCTGCGGGGCAGCCACTTCGCGATCGAGGCCGACGCGCGGCTGCAGCCGGTGCTGGAGCGGCTGGTGGGCGACCTCGGCGGCATCCCGTTCACCGTCCCCGCCGGCGGCCGGGTCCTGTACCACGCTGCCGCGGTGCTCGCCGGCAACGCCCCGCTGGTCCTGGTGGCCCGGGCCGCCGCCCTGCTGGAGAGCGCCGGGGTCGACGCCGGGATCGCCGGCGAGGCGCTGGCCACCCTGCTCGAGGGGGCGGCACGGAACGCCCGCCGGCTGGGGGTGCGCTCCGCGCTCACCGGCCCGGTGGTGCGCAACGACGCCGAGACCGTCGACCGTCACCTCGAGGCGCTCCGCTGCGACCCGGACACCCGGCGGCTCTACCGCGAGCTCGCCACCGAGACGCTGCGCACCGCCGGCGGCATCGGTCGCGAGGAGGTGGCGGCGGTGCTGGCCGCGGCCGGGTCGCCGTCCGGAGGACGCCGCCGGGTGGGGCGGGGCCGGGTGCGGCCCGCCCCCCTCGCCGCGCTGGCCCCCGCCCGGGCGCAGGCCTGAGATGGCCGCCGGCGGCCGCCCGGTCACCGTCCACGACCTCCAGACCTGCAAGCGCGAGGGCCGGCGCTTCGCCGTGGTCACCGCGTACGACTACACCACCGCGCGCATCCTCGACGCCGCCGGCATCCCCGTCCTGCTGGTCGGCGACTCGCTGGGGATGCTGATGCTCGGCTACTCGAGCACCCTGCCGGTGAGCATGGAGGAGATGCTCCACCACGCCCGGGCGGTGGCCCGCGGCGCTCCGGCGCGGCTGCTCGTCGGCGACATGCCCTTCGACGCCTACCACGCCTCCGACGCCGAGGCGGTGCACAACGCCGCCGCATTTCTCAAGGCGGGGATGAACGCGGTCAAGGTGGAGGGGGGTGGCCGCATGGTGGCGCTCACCGCCCACCTGGTCGAGCGGGGGATCCCGGTGATGGGTCACCTCGGGCTGACCCCACAGTTCGTCAACTCGCTCGGCGGCATGCGGGTCCAGGGCCGGAGCGGCGAGGACCGCCGCCGCATCCTCGACGACGCCGTCTCCCTCCAGGAGGCCGGAGCCTTCTCGCTGGTGCTCGAGGGGGTGCCGCGGGACCTGGGCGCCGAGGTGACGGCGGCGCTGCGCATCCCCACCGTCGGCATCGGCGCCGGCCCCGACTGCGACGCCCAGGTGCTGGTCGTGCACGACCTGCTCGGCCTCACCCAGGACCCCATGCCCAAGTTCGTCCGGCCCTACGCCAACCTCGGCGCCCAGGCCGTCGACGCGCTCACCGCCTTCGCCGCGGACGTCGCCGCCGGGAGCTTCCCCGACGACGCCCACAGCTACCACTGAGACACCGCGATGCACGATCTCGCCAACGCCCCTCGCGTCCTCGCCACCCCGGCGGCGCTGCGCCTCCAGTCCGAGCGCTGGCGGGCCGCCGGCCTCAGCGTCGCCCTGGTGCCCACCATGGGCGCCCTCCATGCCGGCCACCGCAGCCTGGTCACCCGCGCCCGCGAGGAGTGCGACCGGGTGGTGGTCAGCATCTTTGTCAACCCGGCCCAGTTCACCTCCGGCGACGACCTCGCCCGCTACCCGCGGACGCTCCGCGCCGACCTCGCCATGCTCGCCGCCGAGGGGGTGCACGCCGCCTTCGTGCCCGACGCCGCCGCCATGTACGGCGACGGGTTCGCCACCTCGATGCAGGTGGGCGGGGCGGTGACCTCGACCCTGGAGGGCGCCTGCCGGCCGGGCCACTTCGACGGAGTGGCGCTGGTGGTCTCCAAGCTGCTGATCGCCGCCCGCGCCGACCGCGCCTACTTCGGAGAGAAGGACGCCCAGCAGTGCGCGGTGGTCCGCCGCCTCGCCCGGGATCTCGACACCGGGACGGAGATCGTCGTCTGTCCCACCGTCCGCGACTCCGACGGGCTGGCGCTGAGCAGCCGCAACGTCCACCTCTCCGCCGCCGAGCGGGCCCAGGCGCTGGCCATTCCCGAGGGGCTGGCCGCCGCCGCCCGCAGCTTCGCCGCCGGGGAGCGCAGCGGGCCGGCCCTGGCAGCCGCCGCGGCCGCGGTGGCCGCCGCCTCCCCGGACCTGGTCCTGGAGTACGTCGCGGTCGTCGACGAGGACAGCTTCGAGCCGCTCCCGCAGGTTGACGGCCGGGGTCGAATCCTGGTGGCTGCTAGAATGGGGGCGACCCGGCTGATCGATACTCTCTGCCTGGGAGCGGCGGGCGCGCCAACGACTGCCTTCGTCGTCGGCGCAACCTCGCCGGTTGGCTCGGAGGTCGCCCCCGCCGGTAGGAGCCGCACGTGCAGCGTACCGTCATGAAGTCGAAGATCCACCGCGCCACGGTGACGCGGGCGGATCTTCACTACGAGGGCTCCTGCAGCATCGACACCGAGCTGATGCGCGCCGCCGACATCGTCGTCGGGGAGCAGCTGCACATCGTGAACGTCACCAACGGCTCGCGGGCGATCACCTACGCGATCGAGGGCGCCCCCGGCGAGGTCGCCCTCAACGGCGCCATGGCCCACATCGGCGACCCGGGCGACATCGTGATCCTGATCACCTACGCGCAGTACGACGACGCCGAGCTGGCCGTCCACACCCCGCGGGTGGTGCAGGTCGACGCCTCCAACCGCATGCGCGTCAGGGGGGAGAGCCGCGAGGCCACGGGCTCCGCCCGCGGCCGGCTCGGGGGGAGCCCCCCCGGAGTGAGCCTGCTCTGAACGCACGCAGCGCGAAGCACAGCAGGGCCGACACGGCAGACCTGATCGTCATCGGCAGCGGCATCGCGGGCCTGGTGGCGGCGCTGGTCGCGGCCGGCCGGGCCCGGGTCACGGTGGTCACCAAGGCCGCCCTCGACGACGGCTGCAGCCGCTGGGCCCAGGGCGGCATCGCCGCGGCCGTGGCCGCCGACGACACCCCCGAGCTCCATCTCGCCGACACCCTCGCCGCCGGCCGGGGTCTCTGCGACGAGCCGGCGGTGCGCGTCCTCGTCGAGGAGGGCCCGCGCCGGGTCCGCGACCTCGTCGAGTGGGGGGTGAGCTTCGACACCCAGGACGGCGCCCTCCTGCTCGGCCGCGAGGCGGCGCACACCCGATCCCGCATCCTCCATGCCCGTGGCGACGCCACCGGCCTCGAGATCGAGTCCAGCCTGATCCGCCGGCTGCGGGCCACCGGCGCCCGCCTGCTCGAGCGCCACCTGGTCACCCGGCTGCTCACCGACGGTCGCGGTCGCTGCCTGGGCGTCGAGGTCTGCGATGGGGACACCGGCGCCGTCCGCCGGCTGCTGGCCGGCGCGGTGGTGCTCGCCAGCGGCGGCGCCGGGCGGCTCTGGCGCCACACCACCAATCCCGCGCCCGCCACCGGCGACGGCATCGCCCTCGCCCACGACGCCGGCGCCGAGTGCGCCAGCATGGAGTTCGTCCAGTTCCACCCCACCGCGCTGGCCCTCGAGGGCGCCCCCCGGTTCCTCATCAGCGAGGCGGTGCGCGGCGAGGGGGCGCGGGTGGTCAACGGCCGCGGCGAGCGCTTCCTCTTCGACGCCGACCCGCGGGGCGAGCTGGCGCCGCGGGACACCGTGTCGCAGGCGATCTGGCGCGAGCTGCAGCGCTCCGGCGAGAGCTGCGTCTTCCTCGACTGCACCGGCCTCGCCGACCGCGCCGCGGTGCGCTTCCCCACCATCCATCGCACCTGCATGGGCTTCGGGATCGACATCAGCCGGGATCTCGTCC
>JAXDLS010000070.1:0-2586 GCA_034666485.1 Chloroflexota bacterium | reverse complement strand
GTCGACGCGCGCCCTGGAGGCCGCCGGCGACTCCGGCAGCGCATCCTCCTGGCTTGCGCTCGCCGCCGCGCTGGACCGGGCCGCCTCCGGCGACCTGATCGCCCAGGTGGCGGCCGCCGGCGGCGGTGCCGACGTGCTCGTCTGGCGCGCCCGCGACGGGGTCGAGGCCTGGCGCACCGCCGGCGGCAGCGGCCTCGACTCCCCGGGCGGGGAGGAGATCCCCTCCTACACGCGCTTCCTGCGGCTGCGCGGCCGGATCGGCGCCGAGCCACTCAGCCCCTACACCTCGGCGGCGCTGCTCTGGCGCGAGGGTGGCGACGAGCTCCGGCTGCGCGGGAGCGAGTGCCCCGCCTGCGGCTGGTTCGCCTACCCCCGCCGCCCCCTCTGCCCCGTCTGCGGCGGCCGAGACCTGGTCGACCGCCGGCTGAGCCGTCGCGGCGCCGTGGTCACCTGGACCGAGGACCACGTCTTCCCCACCCCGGAGCCGCCCACGGTGATGGCGGTCGCCGAGATGGAGGGGGGCGGTCGCTTCTTCGGCCAGATGGCGAGGACGGCTCCCGGAGGGCTCCGCACCGGGCTGCCGGTGCGCCTGGTCCTCCGCCGCCTCCACGAGGGGGGCGGCATCGTCCACTACTTCTGGAAGCTGCTGCCCACGGAGGAACCGGCGTGAGCGGACGGCTGGCGCGCGAGGTGGCGGTGGTGGGTGTCGGCGAGACCCGCTTCGGCGAGCTCTTCGACCGCGGCTATCACCAGCTGGTCTGCGAGGCGGGGCTCGCCGCGCTCGACGACGCCGGGATCGGCCGCGACCAGGTCGAGGCTGCCTGGCTGGGCACCGCGACCCCGGGGGTGAGCGCCCTCGCCGGCGACGCCGGCCCCGATCTCAGCGAGCCGCTGGGCCTGCGCGGCATCCCCGCCACCCGGGTGGCCAACTACTGCACCACCGGGATGGAGGCGGTGCGCGCCGCCGCCCTGGCGATCGCCTCGGGGATGTACGACACCGTGCTGGCGGTGGGGGCGGAGAAGATGCGCGACGTGCCCGCGCGCGGCTCGCTGCTCGCCCGGCACATCCTCGAGACCCACCCGCTGCTCGCCAAGGGGCGCACCGCCCCGGGCCAGTTCGCGCTGCTGGGCACGCGCTACCTCCAGGCCCACGGCTACGACCGCGAGGTGCTCGCCTCCGTCGCCCTCAAGAACCACGAGAACGGGTCGCGCAATCCCCGCGCCCACTTCCGCCGCCCGATCACCGAGGAGCAGTGGGCGAGGGCGCCGATGGTGGCCTCGCCGCTCGGCCTCTACGACTGCTGCCCCACCACCGACGGTGCCGCCGCCGCGGTGCTGACCTCGCGCGAGGGCGCGGAGCGGCTGGGCCGTCCCTATGCCCTGCTCACCGGCATCGGGCTGGCCGCGCACGGCGGCTACTTCACCACCCAGTTCGACCCCGACTCCGACTTCCTCGGCTTCCCCGCCACCCGCGCCGCCGCCGGGCAGGCGTACGCCCAGGCGGGGGTCGACGAGCCGGCACGCGAGCTCGACGTGGCCGAGTGCCACGACTGCTTCACCATCACCGAGCTGGTCAACTACGAGGACCTCGGGCTCTGCGCCCGCGGCCAGGGGGGGCGGATGGCGGCCGAGGGGCGCACCCGCCTCGGCGGCGACATTCCCGTCAACACCAGCGGCGGGCTCAAGGCCTGCGGCCACCCCATCGGCGCCACCGGGGTGCGGATGGTCGCCGACGTCGTCGACCAGCTGCTCGGCCGCGCCGGCGAGCGCCAGGTCGAGGGGGCGCGCCGCGGCCTCTGCCACACCCTGGGCGGCCCCGGCATCGTCAGCTGCGTCATGGTCCTGGAGGCGGCGTCGTGAGCGCGACCATGCGTGCCTGGCGGGCCCACGAGCTCGGCGAGGCCGCCGACGTGCTTCGCCTCGACGACGTCGTGATGCCGGCGCCCGGCCAGGGCGAGGTGCTGATCGAGGTCGAGGCCGCGGGGCTCAACTTCCCCGACGTGCTGCTGCTCCGCGGCCAGTACCAGGAGCGGCCGCCACTGCCCTTCATCCCCGGGCTCGAGGTCGCCGGCCGGGTGGTGGCGAGCGGCCCCGGGTCGAAGCTCCCCGTCGGCCAGCGGGTGGCGGCCATCGCCAGCCCGCCGCGGGGCGGGCTGGCCGAGCGGGTCTGCGTCGCCGCCGCCGACGTCCTCCCTCTGCCCGACGGCATGCCGTCGCCGACCGCGGCCGCGATGCTCATCACCTACCAGACCGGCTACCTCGCCCTTCACCGCCGCGCCCTGCTCCGCCCCGGCGAGACCCTGCTGGTCCATGGGGGCGCCGGCGGGGTGGGCTCGGCGGCGATCCAGCTGGGCTGCGCCGCCGGGGCGCGCGTGATCGCCACCGCATCGGGGGCCGAGCGCGCCGCGGTGTGCCGCCGTCTCGGCGCCGACATCGCCGTCGACAACGCCGCCGCCGACTTCGTCGAGGTGGTGAAGGAGGTGACCCGGGGCCGCGGCGCCGACGTCGTCTACGACCCCGTCGGCGGCGACGTCTTCGACCGCTCCCGCCGCTGCGTCGCCTTCGAGGGGCGGATCCTGGTGATCG
>JAXDLS010000069.1:0-2846 GCA_034666485.1 Chloroflexota bacterium | reverse complement strand
CTGGGTCCTGGGATCCGTCTGGTCGGCGACGTAGAGGGTCTGGGTGGTGGGGTCGACCGCCATCTCGTCCATCGACGCAGTGAGGTTGTGGATCGGCGGGACCTCCACCCTGGTCAGCGGCTCACGGGTGATGGGCTGCAGCGCCGGCTCCTGGAAGCCGCAGCCACCGGCCAGAGCGGAGGCGAGCAGGGTGAGGAGCAGCGCTCTCGAGCGTCGACGTCGTCCCCTGCGCATCCCGCGACACATCCCCTTCCTGAGCGGGTCCATCACCTCCGATCCACCACCGGAGTCCCGGACAGCCTTAATCCCACCTTAACCAGAGTCGCCCGACGGTGCAACCCGATCTCTCCACGACGGTCGAGTCCCTCAATCCCCACAGTCTGCGAGGACTGCGCTCCCGGGGAGAGCGCGAGGCCCGGGATGCCTTTCTCAACGATCGAGGCATGCCGACCCTTGCAGTGACGGCCGGCTGGAGATCAGGGGCCGAGCAGCCGGCGGCAGCGCAGCGCCATCTGCAGCTCGAGCCGGGCGTCGGAGCTGCTCAGCGAGAAGCCGCCGATCTCCTCGGCGCGCTTCAGCCGGTAGGCGAGCGAGTTGGCGTGGACGCCCAGGCGGCGGGCGGCGCGGCGCAGCCCGCCCTCCTCGAGGAAGGCCGCCACCGAGCCGCAGAGGTCGGTGCCCTCGCGGGCGTCGTACTGCCGCAGCGGGCCCAGCCGGTGCCGCCAGAACCGGTCGATGCTGCCGTCGGCCGAGGCCTCGATGAGCATGCCCAGGAGGCCGAGGTCGTCGATGTCCACGACCCCGTTCTGGGCGGCGCCGGAGCGCGCCACCAGGTCGAAGGTGCGGCGGGCCTCGCGGTAGGCCGCGGGCACCCCCTGGGCGTCGCTGGCGCGGCCGAGCACCGCGGTGCCCCCGCCGCAGGCGGCCCGCAGGTCGGTGAGCCAGCGCACCGCCCGGTCGCGGTCGGACCCACCGAGCAGCGCCACCACCGTGCCCGCGACCACGTCCACGAGCTCGCCGGAGCGCGGCGGGAGCAGGCTCTGCGCCTGGCGCAGCCATGCGTCCGACCGCTGATCGGCGGGGCCCCCGAAGAGGGCGACCGTGTGGCTGCCGGCGAGGTCGACGCCGACCTGGTCGGCACGGGCGCGGAGCAGCTCGGCGGGGATGCGGCCGTCGAGGAGGTCGACCAGCACCCCGACCCGCGCCATCCGCCCGCCCAGGTCGCGGGCGCGCTGGTGGACCAGGGCGAGGGCGAACAGGTGGGCGGCCTGCTCGAGGGCGACCGCGGTCACCTGCTGGCCGAGGTCGTCGTCGGGGAGGATCACGTTGCAGTAGCCGAGCAGCTCGCCGGCGGCGACCACCGGTGCCACCAGGCGGGGCAGCATCACCCCGATCGACGGAGCGGTCTGGAGGCGCACCGGCAGGCCGGTTCTCGCCATCTCGGCATAGAAGCCGCGCATCTCCGGCGAGGTCCGGAACCCCGGAGGGGTGCCCCCGGCCCGGATCGTCTGCGCGCGGTTGTCGTCGATGGTGGCGTCGCCGGCGAAGCAGAGCATGTGGAACTCGGCGTCCTCGACGAGCACCGCCGTGCCGGTGGCGGTGGCCAGGGTGGCGGCCACGCTCTCGATGCGCAGGTCGTTGGAGGCGGTGGCCGCCAGCCGGGCGGTGACCTCGCCGAGCCGGGTGAGGGCGCCGTCGAGCGAGCCGATGACGAAGTCGAGGAGGGCCCCGGCCACCTCCTCGAGATCGATGCCGGGCGCGAGGCCGATCACCGGCAGGCCGAGCACACCGCCCGCCGCCACCGCCTCCGGGGAGACCAGCGGGGCGGCCAGCGCCGCGGCCCCGCCATCGCGGGCGGCGTGCACCGCCTCACCGCCGAGCAGGCGGGCGAGGAGGCGGAACTCGCCCGGTGCGCAGCCGCGGGTCAGCGCCGCCGTCGACACCCAGCGCACCGAGGCGCCGAGTCCCTCGTGCCCGCTGAGCACCTCGCCCTCCCGCAGGGCGGGCAGGCGCAGGCAGTGGGCCACGGAGGCCACCGGCGGGCAGAGGGACGCCTGCCCGAGCCGGCTCCCAGGGTCAGTCACGCAGGTGAGGGTAGGGTCCGGAGGTCGCCGCAGGCATGCGTGCTCACGCACAAGCCCGTCGCCCGGCGAGTTGTGCGGCCCGACCGCCCGGTCGAACCGGAGGGTGGGCCCGGGTCGCGGTGCGACCCGGGCCTCCTGGTCCTGGTGACGGTCAGCGGGCCCCGGTCCAGCTCGAGCCGGCGTAGGCGGGCTCGGGGACCGACGCAGCCGCCGGCGTTCCGGCGAGGCTGACGGTCGCGGCCTCCTTCCTGCCCAGGTAGGCGTAGGCCACGCCCACGATGATGCCGCCGCCGACGATGTTGCCGGGGACGGTGAGAGCCAGGTTGCGGCCGAGGTCGGCCCAGGTGGCGGTGTGGTTGAGGATCGCCAGGCTGAACGCGGTCATGTTGACGATGGAATGCTCGAACCCGGCGGCGATGAAGGCGAAGAGCGACCACCAGATCAGCACCAGCTTGGCCGGATCGCTCCTGGTGCGCGACGCCATCCACAGTGCCAGGCACACCAGCATGTTGCAGAGCACCGCACGCCAGAACAGCTGCCCATTGGTGGCGCTGATCTTGCCGGCCACCGTCGAGGTGACCCAGGCGAACCCCGGGGCGACCGCGCCCGGCTTCGGCCTGCTGGCGAGCACGCCACTCTGGTACACCATCCACGAGAACACGAACGAGCCGATGAAGTTGCCCACCAGGGCGGCGATCCAGACGGCGACCAGCTCGTAGAGCCTGCAGGTGCCGGCGATGATGCCCTGGATCATGAACATCA
>JAXDLS010000068.1:0-4134 GCA_034666485.1 Chloroflexota bacterium | reverse complement strand
CCCCTTCCACACCTGGACCCCGGACGTCTACCAGGGGGCGCCGACCTCGGTCACCACGTTCATGAGCGTGACCACCAAGGTGGCCGCCTTCGCCGCGCTGATCCGGGTCTTCAGCTCGACCTTCGAGGGCACCTACCTCAAGTGGAACGGCATCGTCGCCTTCGTGGCCATCGTCTCCATGGTCATCGGCAACGTCGCCGCCCTCGGCCAGACCAGCGTGAAGCGCATGCTCGCCTACTCGGGCGTCGCCCAGGCCGGATACATGCTCATCGGCGTCGCCGTGCAGTCACCCCAGGCCACCGTGGGATCGCTCTACTACCTCGCCGCCTACGCCGCCATGAACATCGGCGCCTTCGCGGTGATCACCATGATGGCGGGCAGGGGAGAGGACCTCGACAGCTACGACTCGATCCGCGGGCTCGCCTTCCGGCGGCCCTACGTCGCCGCGGCGATGGGGCTGTTCCTCTTCTCGCTCGGAGGCTTCCCGCCCACCGCGGGCTTCTTCGGCAAGTTCTTCGTCTTCAGCGCCGCCATCCAGCACGGCCAGATGCCGCTCGCCCTCTGGGGCATCGCCACCAGTGCGGTCTCCGTCTTCTACTACCTGCGGGTGGGCCTGCTCATGTACTCGCGTCCCCGTGAGGGCGCGGCGGGCTACGACTGGGCACGCACCACGGTGGGCGGCAGCGTCGCCCTGGCCGCCACCACCGCGGGCACGCTGGTGCTGGGGATCTTCACCTACCTGATCTACAGCGCCGCCACGCTGGCACAGATGGGGACCTTCCCCGCGCCGCCCAACAGCTGACCGGAGCACTGAGACGATGTCCGCGGAGACCGCGCCGCTCGCCGGCAAGACCATCCTCATGTCCGGCGGCAGCCGCGGCATCGGCCTGGCGATCGCGCTGCGCGCCGCCCGTGACGGCGCCAACGTGGCGATCATCGCCAAGACCACCGAGCCGCACCCCCGGCTCGAGGGCACCATCCACACCGCGGCGGCGGAGATCGAGGCGGCCGGCGGCACCGCGCTGGCGATCGCCGGCGACATCCGCGACGACGAGAGCGTGGCCGGCGCCGTCGCCCGGACGGTGGAGCGCTTCGGCGGCATCGACATCGTGGTCAACAACGCCAGCGCCATCGACCTCTCCGGCACCGAATCGCTGTCGATGAAGAAGTACGACCTGATGCAGGACATCAACTGCCGGGGCACCTTCCTGCTCAGCAGGACGTGCATCCCCCACCTGAAGCGGGCGGCCAACCCGCACATCCTCACCCTCTCGCCGCCGCTCAGCCTCGATCCCAGGTGGTACTCGGGGCACCTCGGCTACACCCTGGCGAAGTTCGGCATGAGCATGACCACCCTCGGCTTCGCCCGGGAGTTCGCCGGCGACGGCATCGCCGCCAACTCGCTGTGGCCGCGCACCCTGATCGCCACCGCGGCGGTGCGCAACCTGCTCGGCGGCGAGGCGGCGCTGCTGCGCTCGCGCAGGCCGGAGATCTACGCCGACGCCGCCCACGCCATCCTCCGGCGTCCCAGCCGCAGCTGCACCGGCAACCTCCTCCTGGTCGAGGACGTGCTCGCCGAGGAGGGGGTCACCGACCTCGGCGGCTACGGATACGGCGGCTCCGACGCCGACCTGCAGGTGGACATCTACGTGGACGAGCTCGCCCCCGTCGACTGACGGGGGGAGGGCGGCGACAGGACATAGTCCCGGGCGACGTCGAGGGAGACCAGGCCGCAGCCCAGCAGCCGGTCGTGGAAGTCGCGCAGCCGGAAGCCGGGGCGCCCGGCGAGCGCCTCGCGCCAGCGCAGGATCTCCAGCTTGCCGTAGGTGTAGACCAGGTACATGGGGTCGTGGGTGGCGCGCATCGCCTCGCGCTCGGCGGCGAGCCGGGGGATGTGGACGCACTCCATGAACAGCCGGGTGCCCTCCTCGAGGCTCATCCCCTCGGTGTGGATGCCGAGGCTGCAGCGGAAGCGGCAGGCGCGGAGCAGCGCGTCCTGGAGCTGGGCGAGGTGGAGGAGGGGACGGCCCTCGGCCAGCCCCTGCTCGACCCCGAGCTGCTCGGTGTAGTGGGCCCAGCCCTCGCTCACCGCGGGGAACCAGAAGGCACGGCGGATCAGGCCGGAGCGGCGCGACGCGCAGACGGCGTGGACGAAGTGGCCCGGGTAGACCTCGTGAACGGAGATGTTCTCCAGGCAGGCGAGGTTGAGGTGGCGCAGCCACTGCTCGGCCTGCTCGCCGCTCCAGCCGGGCTGCACCGGGGTCACGAAGTAGGTGTGGGGGAGGCCCGGCGGATCCAGCGGCCCGGGGTTGTCATAGGCGGCGGTCACCCAGGACATGAACGCCGGCGTCGCCCGCACCCGGCAGTGCACCTCGGGGTCGATGGTGACCACCCCGGTCGCGGTCCAGAAGTCGCGCAGCCGGTCGAGCATGCCGGCGGTGGTGTCGAGCAGCCCGGCGGCGGTGGGACGCTCGGCCTCGAGGGCGGCGAAGGCGGCGTCGAGACCGCCGGCACCGGTCCGTCCGGCGACCTCGGCGGTGGCGGCGGTGAGCCGGTCGAGCTCGGCCCCGGCCTGGCGGGTCAGCGTCTCGGCGGTCTCGCGCACCCCCTCCTGGGCCTCGAGCATGGCGCAGAGGCGGGCCGCCCCGAGGACGTCGTCGTCGCGGCCGTGGCGCGCCTCGACGGCTCCGGCAAAGGCCTCGCAGGCGGCGGCGCCGAGGTCGAGGGCGGCCTCGAGCCGGCGGGCGAGCGCGGGATCCTCGAGGTCGCCGAGCTCGCCGCGCACCTCGTCGCGACAGAAGGAGGCGTAGCCGTTCGCCGCCTCGATCGCCTGGGCGCGCGGCCCCGCGGCCAGCTCGGGGTCGAGCATCGCCGCCGCCTCGCCCAGCCAGGCGGGGAGCTGCTCGAGGTGGCGGCAGACCGCCACCGCGCGCTCCGCCACGGGCGCATAGTCGCGGGTGACGTAGCCGAAGATGTCGGCGCCCCGCCAGAGCGCCCACTGCGGGTCGTGCCAGGGATCGCGCAGCTCGGTGAGCCGGAACCGCTCGTCGGCGACCAGCCGCCGGCTCATGCCCAGGTCGGCGCGGCCCTCGGCGTCGAGGGCGGCCGCGTCGAGCCGGTCGAGCTCGGCGCCGAGGGCCGCGAGCTCGGCGGCGCGGCGGGCCATCGCGGCCTCGCCGATGTCGCCGAGGACGCCGTCGAAGCGGTGGTCGCCGCTGTTCCGCGCGGTCGCTGGGCAGGCGGCGAAGTGCTCGGCGACGGTGCGCTCGGTGAGGGAGGCGAGGCGATCTGGGGCGTCGGACACGGGCGCGAGTCTAGTCCCGGCCGGTCGGCGGCTACACTCGCGATTCCAGAGGAGAAGCGTGGACGCACAGCTCAGAGCCCGGCTCGCCGAGATCGTCACCGCCCGGGGGGTCAACGGTCGCCTCGACGCGGTCTCGCCGCGGAGCACCCCGGAGGTGGTCGCCGTCTGCCGCGCCTGCGCCCAGCTGGGGATGCCCCTCAGCGTGGTCAGCGGCGCGGCCACCGACCCGGCCCCGGGCGGCAGGGCGATCACGGTCTCGCTCGGCCGCCTCGACCAGGTCCGCGTCGAGCCCGGGGCGATGGTCGTGCGCGCCGGCGCCGGGGCGACCCTGGTGTCGCTCCGGGTGGCCGTCGACGCGGTCGCGATGGCGCTGGTGGGTGTCCCCGGCGGCGGTGCCGGGGCCGCGGTTCACGCCGGCAGCCTGGTGGCCCGCGGCCAGCTGCCCCGGCGGGCGCTCACCGGGGTCGTGGCGGTCCTCCCCGAGGGCGAGGTGGTGCGCGCCGGCGGCACCGTCCTCAAGGACGTCACCGGCTACGACCTCGCCGGCGCCCTGCTCGGCAGCATGGGACGGCTGGCGCTGATCACCGAGGTGGTCTTCCGGCTCCAGCCCCGCCAGGCGAGGACCACCGCCCCGGAGGGTCCGCTGGGTCTGGCGGTGGCGTCGAGCGAGCTGCTCCGCCGGGCCTTCGACCCCGAGGGCCTGCTGGTGGCGGCCAGGTAGCCGGATCGATGCGGCCCCGCGAGCGCGCCTCGCGCTTCTGGCGCGAGTACACCCGGATGCGCACGGCCATCCTCTTCCTCATCGGCATCGCGCTGATCGTGCTGGTGGG
>JAXDLS010000067.1:0-6402 GCA_034666485.1 Chloroflexota bacterium | reverse complement strand
CGGCGTCGCCGCGCCGGTGCCGCCGGCCGCGGCCGTCGAGGAGGACGGCCTCGAGAGCGGCACCGGGGTGAGGGTGGCCCTGGCCACGTCGGCGCCCTGGGAGTCGGTCATCTGCACGGTGACCGAGGTGTCGGGGGTGGGCGACGGGGACGGCTGCGCGGTGCTCCCGCATCCGGCGGTCACCACGGTGAGCACGGTCAGCTCGAACGGGACCAGGCGTCGCATCGCGGCCCTCCCTCCGGTGCGGCCCTCGGCGGGACCATCGCGCCACCACACGGGGGTGACGGACGACCTTATACGCCAGATGCCACCGTGTCCGCCGGTCAGGCGGGGTGGCGGAGGCACACCGCCTCCGCGGCGATCCGCAGGGTCCCGTCGGCGACGATCCAGCGTCCCAGCGCGGCCTCCAGCGCGCCGCGGCGGCGGGCGTCCAGACCGGCGCCGATGCCGCGCTCGGTGACCAGCGCGGTCCAGAGCTGCTCCAGCCCGTCGAAGCGGACCACGTCGCGGAGCCGCTCCGGGCGGAGCGGGCCGGCTCCACACAGGCTGGCGATCTCCCCGGCGGTGAGCGTGGCCGGCCGCGCACCGCCGCCGAGCACGCCCGCGACCGCGGTCTCGTGCGGCGAGCCGTCACCTGCGAGCTGGACGAGCACGGCCACCCGGCCGGTCCGGCGGTCGACCGCGTCGATCAGCCCGGCGAGGTGGGCGGCGGCACCGGCGGCGAGCGGGATGCCGAACAGGGATGCGGCGGCGGCGAAGGGGCCGGGGGCGTCGGGGTCGCCGGCGGCGATGACGGCGCCGTGCGGACCCACCGCGCGGGCCAGCCGGCGGCCGAGCACGCCGCCGTCGCGGGAGGCGTCGAGGATGCGCTCGCCGGGCCGGGGTCGCAGCGCGTCGACCAGCCGCTCCGCCCAGGGGCGGAGCACCGTCGCGGCGCCGACCGGGCCCCAGCCCACCGGGCTACATGGTGACCGCGACCGCCGCGCCGACGGCCGCGATCCGGGCGCCGTCGCGCAGGGCGCCGTCGAGGCCGCGCTTGCGCTCCACCCACTCGGCGGTGCGGTCGACGAGGTGGGGGTGCTCGGGGATGAAGTGGGTGGAGAGCCTCCCGGCGACGAAGTCGGGCTCGTCGAGGAGGGCGAGGTGGAAGGGGATGGTGGTGGTGATGCCGCGGATCACGTACTCGCGCAGCGCCCGCCGCATCCGTGCCACCGCCGCCCCGCGGGTCGGCCCCCAGACGATCAGCTTGGCGATCATCGGGTCGTAGTGGGGTGAGACCGTCGAGGCCACCACCAGCGAGCTGTCGACCCGCACCCCGGGCCCGCTGGGCTCGCGGTAGACGGTGACCCGGCCGGGGGTGGGCAGGAAGTCGCGCAGGGGATCCTCGGCGTTCACCCGGCACTCGATCGACCACCCCCGGGGCACCAGCGCCTCCTGGCGCAGCGAGAGCGTCTCGCCGGCGGCGATGCGCAGCTGCTCGACGACCAGGTCGACGCCCTGGACCTCCTCGGTGACCGGGTGCTCGACCTGGAGGCGGGTGTTCATCTCGAGGAAGAAGAACTCGCCCCGGCTGTAGATGAACTCCACGGTGCCGGCGTTCACGTAGCCGACGGCGCGGGCGGCGGTCACCGCGGCCTCGCCCATGCGGGCGCGCTGCTCGGGGTCGATGACCGGCGAGGGCGACTCCTCGAGCACCTTCTGGTGGCGGCGCTGGATGCTGCACTCGCGCTCGCCGAGATGGACGATGTTCCCGTGGGCGTCGGCGAGCACCTGGATCTCGATGTGCCGCGGCTCCTCGACGTAGCGCTCGAGGAAGACGGTGGCGTCACCGAAGGCGCGCTCCGCGGTGCTCCTCGCCGCCTCCAGGCCGGCGCGCAGCTCGGCCTCGTCGCGGGCGACGCGCATGCCGATGCCGCCGCCGCCGGCGCTCGCCTTGATCAGCACCGGGTAGCCGACCCGGCCGGCCGCCGCCACCGCCTCCCCGGCGTCGTGCAGCGCCCCCGAGCCAGGCACCACCGGCACCCCGGCGGCCTCCATGCGGGCGCGGGCGGGCACCTTCTCGCCCATCGCCGCCATCGCCTCGGGCGGCGGCCCGACGAAGGCGATGCCGGCCTCGGCACAGGCGCGCGCGAACGCCTGGTTCTCGCTGAGGAAGCCGTAGCCGGGGTGGATGGCCTGGGCGCCGGTGCGCTGCGCCGCCTCGATGATGCGGTCGATGCGGAGGTACGACTGCGAGGCCGCCGCCGGCCCGATCTCGACCGCCTCGTCGGCGAGCCGCGCGAAGGCGGCGCCGGCGTCGGGCTCGCTGTGCACCGCCACGCTGCGCACCCCCAGGTCGCGGCAGGCGCGGATCACCCGCAGCGCGATCTCCCCGCGGTTGGCGACGAGGACGCTGTCGAACATCAGCCCACGCGGAGGATGGGGTCCTGCGGCGAGACCACCATGCCCTCGGTGACGTAGACCTCGCGGACGACGCCGGCGCGGGTGGCGGTGACGTCGTTCTGCATCTTCATCGCCTCGAGAACGGCGACCACGTCACCGAGCGCCACCTGGTCGCCGACGGAGACGGGCACGCGCAGGATCAGGCCCTGCATCGGCGCCATCACCGTCCCCTCGCGGATCACCGGGCGGCCCGACCCCGCGGCGACGCCGTCGTGGGCCGCGCCGCCCCCGCCCCCGCCCCCGCCCCCGCCGAAGGTGCCCGCCGGGGCGGTGACCCTCACCGCGTACTCCTCGCCGTCGACCTCGACGGTGAGCTGGCGCACCTCGACGGCCGGCTCCGGCTCGGCCACGGCCGCGGCCTCGGCGAAGGGCTCGTCGGCGGCGGCGGCCGTCCCCGCCGCGGTATCGGGCTCGGGCTCGGGCTCGTCGCCGAGCAGCTCGGCCACCGCCTCGCCGCGGAGCAGCGCCGCCGTCTCCGCCGGGAAGAGGGCATAGGCGACGAGATCCGCGTCGTCGCGGATGGGGATCCCGTCGCGCTCCGTCTCGTGGCGCAGCTGCGGCAGCTGGGGCTCGAGCAGGTCTGCGGGCCGGCAGGTGATCGGCTCCTCGCGGCCGTTGACCACCCGCCGCACCCCGGGGTCGACCGGTCCCGGCGGCTCGCCGTAGAGGCCGAGGCAGTAGTCCTTGACCTCCTGGCTGATGGTGGCGTAGCGCTCGCCGTCACAGACGTTGTAGACGGCCTGGGTGGCGACGATCTGGGCGATGGGGGTGATCAGCGGCGGGTGGCCGAGCTCGGCGCGCACCCGCGGGATCTCCAGCTGCACCTCGGCGAGCCGCCCCATGGCGTCACGGTCGCGCAGCTCGGCGTGGAGGTGGTCGACCGAGGCCGGCGGCAGCTGGGTGCGCAGCACCGAGGTGTCCAGCCGCCAGGCGGCGGGGTCGGCGAAGGCACGGTAGAGGCCCATCGACTCCTCGAGCATCCCGGTGGCGGCGGCGACGGTGTCGAGGTCGCAGCCGGTCTCCTGGGCGGTCCCGACGAGCGCGTGGATCACCCCCTCGCTGGCCGGCAGCGAGGAGCCGCCGGCGAGCGGGGAGAGGGCGACGTCGAGGCTGGAAGCGCCCGCCTCGGCGGCGGCGAGATAGACGAGCCCCGCCTGCCCGGTGAGCGCGGCGGAGTGGACGTTGACGGGGAGGCCGGTCGCAGTGATCAGCCCCCGCACCAGCGCCGTCGCCGTGCCCGCGCCGAGCAGGCCGGCGGGGTCGTAGATGCAGAGGGAGTCGTACCCGAGGCCGCGGAGCCGCACCCCCAGGGCGACGAAGCGGTCGACGTCGTGGACCGGCGACTCGGTGTACACCAGCGCCCCCTCGGCGTGCCGCCCGGCGGCGTGCACCGCGGTGACGATGCGCTCGAGATTGCGGGCGTCGTTGAGCGAGTCGTAGCAGCGGAAGATGTCGATGCCGGCCTCGGCGCTGACCCGGACGAATGCGTCGACGACGTCGTCCGCCATCTGCCGGTGGCCCACCAGCGCCTGGCCGCGCACCAGCGCCAGCAGCGGCGTGGACGGGGCGTCCTTCTTCAGCGCCCGCAGCCGCTCGAACGGATCCTCGCCGAGGAAGCGGAGGCAGGCCTCGAAGGTGGCGCCGCCGAAGACGTCCAGGCTGGCAAAGCCGCACCGATCGAGGAGCGCGGCGACCGGGATGAGGTGGCGCCGGCGAAGACGGCTGAGCAGAAGACTCTGCTGACCATGACGAAGCGCCGTCTCCACCAGTTCGAGACTGGCCATGAGCGGCGTCATTGTAGAGAGGCGGCCGGTGCGGACGCCCTGGCTGCGCCTCCCCCGAATCGTCAGCCTCCTGAAAGGTTCGACCGGTACGGTGCGGAGTGGCGGACCACCACAGGAGACCCCGTGAGCGCTCTTCCCCTCCCCACCACGCCCCCGGCCGTGGCGCACGAGCCGCTGGGGTCGCGCCTGTGCCCGCCCCCCGACGGGCGCGCCCACCGGCGCGAGGTGCTCGCCCTCCTCGGCGTCAACGCCGCGCTGATCGTGGGCATGTGGATCCGCCACGGCGGGCTGCGCACCCTGGGCAGCGCCGCCGCCGACCTCACCGCGGCGGGCGAGCTGACCGCCCTCCTGGGCACCTACGCCGCGCTGGTCCAGCTCCTGCTGATGTCGCGCAGCCCGGTCATCGAGCAGCTCGCGGGGCATGACCGGCTCGCCCACTGGCACCGCTGGCTCGGCTTCTCCTGCACCGTTCTCATCTGCGGCCACGTGGTGCTCACCACCACCGGCTACGCCCTCGGTGACGGCAGCAGCGTCGCCGCCGAGGCATGGACGCTGCTCACGACCTACCCCTGGATGCTGATGGCGGCGGCCGGCACCGTCTGCCTGCTCATGGTTGCGGTCACCTCGGTCCGGATCGCCCGCCGGCGGCTGCGCTACGAGACCTGGCACTTCGTCCATCTGTACGCGTACCTCGCCATCGCCCTCAGCCTCGGCCACGAGCTGGCGGTGGGCAACGACCTCGCCACCGACCCGGTGGCGAGGGTCTACTGGATCGCGCTCTACGCGGCGGTCGCCGGCTGCGTGCTCGCCTTCCGCGTCGGCCAGCCGCTCCGCCTCGCCCTGCGCCACCGCCTGCGGATCGCCCGGGTGGTGCCCGAGGCCAGCGGGGTGGTGTCGATCTACGTCACCGGGCGCGATCTCGAGCAGCTGCGGGTGCGCGCCGGCCAGTTCTTCCGCTGGCGCTTCCTCGCCGGGGACGGCTGGTGGAAGGCGCATCCCTTCTCGCTGTCGGCGGCGCCGAACGCACGCTTCCTGCGGCTCACCGTCAAGGCGGTGGGCGACGGCAGCGCCGAGGTCCAGCGCCTCGCGCCGGGCACCCGGGTGCTGGCGGAGGGGCCCTATGGGATCCTCACGGCGCACCGCCGCCGGCGCCCGGGCGTGCTGCTGATCGCGGGCGGCGTCGGCATCACCCCGCTGCGCGCCCTCCTCGAGGAGCTCGGAGGACGGGGCTCGGTCACCCTCCTCTACCGCGCCAGCGTCTGGGAGGACGTCCTCTTCCGCGCCGAGATCGACGGGCTGATGCGGGCCCGCCGCGGCACCGTCCACTACCTCGTCGGCCGGCGGGGCACCCCCGAGCTCGCCGGCGACCCGCTCTCCGCCGGGGCGCTGGAGCAGCTGGTCCCCGACCTGCGCGACCGCGACGTGTTCCTCTGCGGCCCCGCCGGGATGATCACCGGGGTGCGCGACGCCCTCCGCCGGCTGGGCGTCCCCGATGCACAGATCCACGACGAGCGCTTCGCGCTGCTCTGAGCGAGGAGGTCCATCATCATCGTCCCGAAGCGCGCCCTCGCCGCCCTCGTGGCCACCGTCGCCGCCATCGTCCTGCTGGCGAGCTTCCGGACGCCCGACCAGGCGCCCCCCCGGATCGCCGCGGTGCCCCGGGGCACGCTGAGCACCCCGGCGCCCAGCGCCCCGCCCGCCGGCACCGCGCCGGCCGCGGCCTCGGGGGTGCACGACGGCACCTGGACCGGCACCGACGCGTTCGCCGGCGACTACGGCGACGTCCAGGTCCAACTGGTGATCAGAGGTGGCCGCATCACCGACGTGGTGGGGGTGACGATGCCGACCGACCGGCGCCGCTCCGCGGAGATCAGCCAGTCCGCGGGACCGCAGCTCCACGACGAGGTGCTCCAGGCGCAGAGCGCGGCCATCGACACCGTCTCCGGCGCCACCTACACCAGCGACGCCTACGCACAGTCGGTCCAGGCAGCCCTCGACCAGGCCCGTGGCTGAGCCGCGCACCCCGGTGCGCCAGGTGCGCGTCGAGCGGGTGATGGGCACCGCCGTGGGGGTCGACGTCCGCGAGCCCCGGGTCGCGGAGACCGCCCTCGACGCGTTCTTCGCCTGGCTCCACGAGGTCGACGCCCGCTTCAGCACCTATCGCGAGGACAGCGAG
>JAXDLS010000066.1:0-3229 GCA_034666485.1 Chloroflexota bacterium | reverse complement strand
ATGTACATCCGGGTGCGGACGACGTCGGCGGGCGCTGCCCCGAGCGCCCGCAGCGCCTCGAGGATGATCGCGAAGCACCGCTGCGCCTGGGCCTCGGCGCCCTCGGCGCAGCCTCCGTCCGGCTCGATGGGCGCCGTCCCCGAGACCACCACCCGGCCGTCGACGGCGACCGCGCGGCGGAAGCCGAAGGCCTCCTCGAAGGGCGATCCGGAGCGGGCTCCGGGGCGAGGCGGACCAGCGGACATGGCCGGCTCAGTATCCTCTGCTACGCCATGGCATCCGACCACAGCTTCGACGTCGTCAGCGACTACGACCAGCAGGAGCTGGTGAACGCGCTCGACCAGGCGCGGCGGGAGATCACCGCCCGCTACGACTTCAAGAACGTGACCGCAGAGATCACACAGGAGAAGGACGAGCTCGTCTTCCTCAGCGACTCGGACATGCACCTCAAGGCGATGCTCGACGTGCTCCAGAGCAAGCTGCACCGCCGCGGCATCGACCTCAAGATCCTCGACCCGCAGAAGGCCGAGGACGCCGCCAAGGGGAACCTCCGCCAGGTGGTGAAGCTTCGCAAGGGCATCTCCGACGAGCTCGGCCGGGACCTCAACAAGCGGATCCGCGCCGCCCATCCCAAGGTGCAGGTGCGCATCGAGGGAGACAAGCTGCGGGTCTCGTCCAAGGAGAAGGACACGCTGCAGGGCGTGATCAAGGATCTCCGCGCCCTCGAGCTCGAGGTCCCCCTGCAGTTCACGAACTACCGCTGACGATGGCCGAGACTCCGCCGACCTATCACCTGCGGGTGCTGGGCTGCCCCAAGAACCAGGTGGACGGCGGGTACCTCGAGGGCCTGATGGAGGGCCGCGGGTACCAGCCGGCGACGTCGCCCGAACAGGCGGACGTGGCCATCGTGCACACCTGCGGCTTCATCGAGGCCGCCGCCCAGGAGTCGGTCGACACCCTGCTCGAGCTCGGCGAGGTGAAGAAGCGCAATCCGGGGATGCGGCTGGTGGCCAGCGGCTGTCTCGCCCAGCGCCACGGTGCCGAGCTCGCCGGGTCGATGCCGGAGCTCGATCTGGTGATCGGCACCCGGGACTGGCCGGCGCTGCCCGACGAGCTCGCCGGGCCCCGCATCGGGCGGCCGGTGGTACGCGTCGAGGAGCTCCGCCCGGTCGACTACTCGCGGCTGCCCTTCCGACCCACCGCGCCGGCCACGACCTACCTCAAGCTCAGCGACGGCTGCAACTTCCGCTGCGCCTTCTGCACGATCCCGTCGTTCACCGGCAACCTGCGCAGCAAGCCGCTCGACGTGATCGTCGCCGAGGCCGCCGCCGCGCTCGACAGCGGGGTGCAGGAGCTGGTGCTCGTCGCCCAGGACCTCACCGGCTATGGGAAGGACCTTCCCGTGCGCAGCTCCCTGCCGGCCCTGCTGCGCCGGCTGGCGGCGCTGCAGCCCGCGCCGGCCTGGATCCGCATGATGTACGCCACCCTCGAGGGGGTCTCCGAGGAGCTGATCGAGACCATCGCGACCACCCCCTGCGTGGCCCGCTACCTCGACATGCCGCTCCAGCACGTCCACCCGGACGTGCTGCGGAGGATGAAGCGGCCGTACAGCGCCGACCGTGCCATGGACGTGCTCCGCCGCCTCCGCGCCGCGATGCCCGACCTGGCGCTGCGCAGCACGTTCGTGGTCGGCTTCCCCGGCGAGACCGAGGCCGAGTTCCAGCACCTCCTCGACTTCCTCGGCGAGGCCGAGCTCGACTGGGTCACCGCCTTCGCCTACTCGGAGGAGGAGGGGACGGCGGCCGCCCGGATGCCCGACCAGGTGGCGCCGGAGCTCCGTGAGGAGCGGCGTCGCGCCGTGTACGCCGCCCAGGCCCCCGCCTCGCGGGCGCGCAACCGGCGGATGGTGGGCCGCGACCTGCTCGTGGTCGGCGAGGCGGTGGCCCCGGGGCGGGGGGGCCGTCCCCCGGTCCTGCTGGGACGCTCCGAGCGCGAGGCGCCCGAGGTCGACGGGCGGGTGGTGGTGCGCGGACTGGACGACCCCGCCGCGCTCCTCGATCACTTCCTGACCGTGCGGATCACCGCCGCGGGCACCTACCAGGTGGCCGGCGTGCCCGCCTCGATCACGGGTTGATGCGCTCGCGCCTCAACCTCCCCACCCAGCTGACGCTGCTCCGTCTGGCACTGATCCCCGTGGTCGGCTACTCGATCTCGGCGTCATTCCCGTACCACGATCAGGTCGGCGCCGCCGTCTACGCCACCGCGGCCGCCACCGACACCCTCGACGGCGAGATCGCGCGCCGGCGGCGGCTGGTGACCGAGCTGGGCAAGTTCCTCGACCCGCTTGCCGACAAGCTGCTGGTGATCACCGTGCTGGTGATCATGGTCAGCGCCTCGGTGATCCCCGCCTGGGTGGCGCTGGTGGTCGTCTCCCGCGAGTTCCTCATCACCGGGCTGCGGCTGCTCGCGGCCTCCCAGGGGGTGGTCATCGGCTCGACGCCGTGGGGGAAGTCGAAGACCCTGAGCCAGAACCTCATGCTCGAGCTGCTGATCTTGCAACGCCCCTTCCCGGTGCTCCACGGTGTCGCCATCGCGTCGGTCACCCTGGCGGTCACCGCCACCGTGCTCAGCGGCCTCGACTACCTCTGGCGGTACCGGCGCTTCGTCGTCTGAGCCGGGCCGGCGGCGGGTTCAGCCGGGTCGACGGCCCCAGGCTGCCTCCGTCGGCCCCGGACCGACACCACCGGGCCGATCGTCGCCGCACTCCCCGGAGCACCGCCGGCGGCTCGGTATCATCCCCGCGATGGCGGACGAGGGTCGTGGTGCGGCGATCTCGGTGCTCATCGGCGCCGGAGCCGGGGCGATCGGCGTCGGCGCCGCCGCCGCCGCTCGCGGGCTGGCACGGCGCCGCGCCCGCCGCGATCCCGAGGCGGAGCCGCGGCTCGCCGACGCCTACCCCGAGTCGGCGGCGGCCGCGACGGCGCTGCTCGCCGCCGGACTCACCGTGGCCACCGCCGAGTCGTGCACCGGAGGGCTGCTCGGGGCGGCGATCACCGCGCTGCCGGGCTCGTCGCGGTACATGCTCGGTGGGGTGATCGCCTATGCCAACGAGGTGAAGATCGACCTGCTCCCGGTGCCCGCCGAGCTCATCGAGGCCCACGGGGCGGTCAGCGAGGCGGTGGCGCTGGCGATGGCGGCCGGGGTCCGCCGCCTGCTCCACGCCGGCATC
>JAXDLS010000065.1:0-2943 GCA_034666485.1 Chloroflexota bacterium | reverse complement strand
CGGCGATCCGGTCGTCGATCTGCTGCAGCTCGAGCATGGCCGCGGTGCTCACACCTCGAGCACCCAGGTCGCGTAGGCGCGGCCGCGCTGCTCGCAGACGGTCTCGACGGCCACCCGCCAGCCGGCGGCGCGCACCCAGCCGGCGAGCTCCTCGGGGTGCTGGACGCACTGCAGCGCCACCCAGCGGAGCCCCCGTCCCGGCGCCTGGGCGGCGATCTGGGTCAGCCGCCGCGCCCCCAGGCCGGCGATGACCACGCCCTCGACCTCCCCGGCGCCGAGCGGCTCGAGGCCGTTGCCCCGGCGCGCCTCCACCCGCCCCTCCGCCTGCCACCGCTCGAGGTTGCGGCAGAGCTCGGCGTAGGGGCCATCGGTGGCCTCGGTGGCGATCACCCGGCGTGAGCGGGCGGCGAGGTGGACGGCGAGGCGGCCATGGCCGGCGGCGACGTCGGCGACGCTCGCCGCCTCGGGGAGCAGCGCGAGCAGACCCTGGAGCCGGCGCGGCAGCGGCGGGGTGGTCATGCGACCGCCTCGGGGCCGGGGGCGGCGGCGCGCCGGGGGCGGGGACGAGCATCCCGCTCCGCCGCCGCGGACGACGCCGCCACCAGGCCGTCGAGGCTGCGGCGCGCCCCGCCGCCGTCGATCGACTCGCGCGCTCGCTCCAGCCCCCCGGGGAGGTCGGCGACGCGCTCCGCGGCCCACAGCGCGGCGGCGGCGTTGAGCATCACGACGTCGCGCGCCGGGCCCGGCTCGCCGTCGAGCACCCCGCGCAGCCGCGCCGCGTTGTGGCGGAGGTCGCCACCGAGCAGGGCCTCCAGCGGCGCCGGGCGCAGCCCCAGGGCGGCGGGATCGAGCTCGAACTCGCGCAGCCCGGCGGGGCTCACCTCGATGCACCGGGCGGCACCGCTCAACCCCAGCTCGTCGAGGCCGCCGGGGCCGGCGAAGACCAGCGCATGACGGAGGCCGAGGCGGCGGAGCACGCCGGCCATTCTCCCCGCCAGCGCGGGGTCGCCGACGCCGAGCGACTGGTAGGGGACGCGCGCCGGGTTGGCGAGCGGCCCGAGGATGTTGAAGGCGGTGCGGATGCCCAGCTCGCTCCGGGCCGCGGCGGCGTGACGCATGGCGGGGTGGAAGGCGGGGGCGAAGAGGAACCCGATGCCCGCCTCCTCGACGCAGGCGCGCACCCCGTCGGGGCTGAGGGCGACGGTCACCCCCAGCTCCTCGAGGACGTCGGCGCTGCCGCAGCGGCTGGAGGCCGCACGGCCGCCGTGCTTCGCCACCGGGCAGCCGGCGCCGGCGACCACGAAGGCCGCCGCCGTCGAGATGTTGAAGGTGCCGCTGCCGTCGCCGCCGGTGCCGCAGGTGTCGACGGCGTCGACGGCGAGGTCGACGCGCAGCGCGTGGTCGCGCATCGACATCACCATGCCGGTGAGCTCCTCGACGGTCTCGCCGCGGATGCGCAGCGCCGCGAGGATGGCACCGATCTGCGCCGGGGTGGCGCTGCCCTGCATCACCCGGTCCATCACCGAGCGCGCCGTCTCGACGTCCAGATGCTCTCCGCGGACGAGCCGCTCGAGTGCCTCGCGCAGGAGCGTGTCGGCCTCGGTCATCGCCGCCGGACGGTAGCAGGTCGGCGTCGACCGGGGACCATCGGCGCACCCCCGACCGTCCGGTGAATGCATACTCCGCCCCAGATGCCGGCACGCTCGTCCCTCCCCTTCGACCCCGTGGCGGTCCGGCCCTGGCGGCTGGGCTCGGGGCGCCGCTGCGCGGTGCTGCTCCACGGCTTCGCGGGCACCCCGCCGGAGCTGCGCCGGCTCGGCGAGCATCTCGCCGCCCACGGCTGGCGGGTCGACGGCCCGCTGCTCGCCGGCCACGGCACCACCCCCGAGGACTTCGCGCGCACCCGCTGGCAGGACTGGGCCCGCTCCGCCGCCGGCGCCGTCGAGCGCGTCGCCACCGAGTGCG
Organism: Chloroflexota bacterium; assembly: GCA_034666485.1. Lineage (GTDB taxonomy): Bacteria > Chloroflexota > Dormibacteria > Aeolococcales > Aeolococcaceae > CF-96. Next base: position 978 of record JAXDLS010000065.1, on the reverse strand, counting down.
ACCAGGTGGTGGTGGCGGGGCAGTCGATGGGCGGAAGCCTCGCGCTGCACCTCGCCGCCCACGACACCCGCATCGCCGCGGTGGCCACCCTGGCGGCCCCGATCTGGCTCAGCGACTGGCGGCTGCGGGTCCTCTTCGCCGCCAAGTACGTGCAGCGGTGGCACTTCCCCGACCCCGACGACGTCGACCTCTTCCTCCCCGAGGCGGTCGAGGAGCTGCACTCCTATGGACGCCGCTCCACCCGCTCCATCCACGAGCTCACCCGGCTGCTGCGCACCGTGCGCGGCGAGCTGCCGATGGTGCGCCAGCCCGTGCTCGTGCTCCATGGCGGGCGAGACCGCACCGTCGATCCGCGCAACGCCGCCGACATCGCCCGCGGGCTGGTGTGCAGCCGCGAGGTCGAGGTGGGCGTCTATCCCCGCAGCGGCCACGCGATGAGTGTGGACATCGACCGCGACGAGCTCAACCCGCGCATCGCCGCCTGGTTCGAGCACCACGCCGGCGACGCCGGCGTGGCGCGCACCGGGTGAACGTCCTACTGACCGCCCAGGGCCTCGCGGAGCAGCCGCGCCGTGGCCTCGTCGAGGACGGGGTTGGCGGGCGGTCCCTCGTTCACCGGGGGACGCCGGCTGGCGCGGCCGCCGGAGCGGGCGTCGCGGCCCTGCGGCTCGCGGTCGCCACCGCGGGCGCCGCCGCGGTAGGTGGTGCCGCACGAGGTGCAGACGTACAGCGCCACGCTCTCACCGGCGCGCACGTAGGTGGTGTGGGAGAAGCGGGTGGGGGCGCCGCAGAGGCGGCAGCCGCGGTTGGCGGGGAGGGCGTCGAGCGCCCCCGTGTCGGTCCTGCTCACGGGCGACAGCGTGACGTGTTCGGCCGGAGTGCGCCCGCCGTGACCGCTGCGTCACGGCGCCGTGTCGCGCTCGCCATCGGCTGTCACCCTCCGGCACCCGAGCTCCGTGGTCCCGTCACCACCGCGAC
>JAXDLS010000064.1:0-3577 GCA_034666485.1 Chloroflexota bacterium | reverse complement strand
CAGGGGATGCCGAACTCGCGGCAGTTCGCCGTCAGCGTGTCCATCTGCCGCTTGGCCGTCCGGTCGGCCACCGGCAGCGACGGGTCGGTGGTGGGGACGTTGTGGTCCATGGTCGCCACCGTCAGGTCGGGACGCCGCACCCGCCGCCCCGCCAGCCGCAGCGACTCGAAGGCCTGCGGCGACGTGACCTCGTGGACGAGGTGCAGGTCGATGTACAGGAGCGCGGTGCCGCGGTCCTCGTGCACCAGGTGGCGGCGCCAGATCTTGTCGAACAGGGTGGAGGCCATGGTTGTCCCTACAGCGCCGGCGGAGGCGTCATTCTACGGTCCGCGGGGGAATGCGCCGGGGCGGCGGCGGCAGCGGGGAGCGGCGGAGGAGGCCGCGGCGCCGGCTCTCGACGGCGCTGATCCAGTTGCGCAGCTCGTCCACCTCGCGGTCGAGGTCGCGACCGCGCGCCTCGGCGCGGAGGCGGGCGCCCGCCTCCGTCTCCAGCCGCCCGGCCAGCGTGGCGCACTCCGCGCCGGCGGCGTCGAGCTCGGCGCGAAGCTGCTCCCCCTCCCGGAGGTGGCCCTGGCTCAGCTGGGCGCAGCGGTCCTCGGCCGCCTCCACGACGTCGGCGACCTCGCGCTCGTGGCGCGTGCGCTGCTCCTCCAGGGCGGCCTCGAGGCCGTCGCGAAGGGTCTCGAGCATGACCCGCGCCTCGCGCTCCTCGACCAGCGCCGCAGCGACCGCGTCGCTCCGCCCACCCGCCGCCTCGAGCTCGGCGAGCCGGTCGCGGAGCAGGTCGAGCTCGCACCGCTCGGCGCCGAGCTCCTCGGCGAGCAGGCGCACCCGGTGCTCGGCCTCCTCGGCGCGGGCGTCCGCCTCGGCGGTGAGGTCGCGCCGCTCCGCATCCGTCTCGGCGACGCCGGCGAGGTGGTGGGGCACGCCGGGCGCGGCGTCGTCGTCCTCGAGCTCGCCCCGCAGCCGCGCCAGCTCCAGCCGCAGCCGCGCCACGGTGGCCGCCAGCCGCTTCTGCTCGGCCTCGGCGCTGGGGCCGCGCTCGTCGACCGCCGCCGGACCCGCCTCACGGCGGCCCAGGCGGCGCGGTCCCGGCGTGTTCATGAGACAGAGCGTAGCGTCGCATGGCCGCCGGAGGCAGCCGGGCCCCCCGGTGCGCTCAGCGCGAGGGGCGGGAGAGGGCCGGGAGCTCGCCGTAGTCGGCCGCCGGCGGGAAGTACACCCACTGCGGAAGCCGGACCCGGAAGGTGCTGCCGCGCCCCTGCTCGGAGTCGAAGGTGATGCTGCCGCCGTGGAGGTCGACCAGGCCCTTCACGATGGACAGCCCGACGCCGGCGCCGGTGATGCCGCGGGTCTCGGGCGTGGCCACCCGGTAGAAGCGCTCGAAGACCCGCGACTGCGAGTCGACGGGGATGCCGATGCCCTCGTCGTCGACGCCGAGCTCGACCCTCCCCCCCTCCGCGGGGCGGGCCCACACCCGGACCCGTCCGCCCATGGGGCTGTACTTCACCGCGTTGCTGACCAGGTTGAAGGCGATCTGGGTCAGCCGCTCGGCGTCGCCGCGCACCGACGGCAGGTCGGCGGGGACGTCGTTGACCAGCTGGTGGGTGCCGCGCGTCATCGGCGCGAAGGAGCGCAGCACCCGGTCGGCGAGCGGCCGCAGCCGGACCTCGCGCAGCTCGAGGTTGACGTTGCCGCGCTCCACCGCGTCCTCGGAGAGGATGCCGCAGACATAGCGGCCCAGCCGCACCGCGTTGTCGTGGATCTCGGAGGCGAAGTCGCGCACCTCGTCGCCGTCGACGTCGCCGTCGCGGATCATCCGGGCGAAGCCCTGGATGCCCATCAGCGGGGTGCGCAGCTCGTGGGAGACGGTGCCCACCACCGAGCTGTACACCCGGTCGTGCCGCTCGAGCTGCTCGACCAGCCGGCGCTCCTGGGAGTAGAGCTGGTTGAGCTCCTCCAGGCGCAGCCGCAGAGCACGCTCCTGCTCGTGCAGCCGGGCGTTCTCGAGGGCGAGGGCGGCGCTGTTGGCGATGGTCGCCACCAGCGCGGTGTCGGCATCGGCGAAGGGCGGCGCGGGCACCCGGCGAACCAGGCAGAGGGAGCCGAGCACGCGCTCGCCCACGCTCAGCGGCACGGCGAGCAGCGAGCGCGGGGTGCGCCCGTCGAAGGCCTCGAAGCGGTCGTCGCGCTCGGAGTCGCGGACCAGGGCCGGGGCGCGGTTGGCGACCACCCAGCCGACCACCCCCGATCCCACCGCGAAGACCCGCGGGTCGCCGCCGTCGAGCTCGTAGCCGAGCGCGGCGCAGATCCGCAGGTGGCCGTCGTGGTCGACGAGGAAGAGGCTGGCGGTGTCGAAGGGCAGCACCAGCACCATGGCGCGGAGCACCGCGTCCATGGTCGCGTCCATGTCCGGCGAGGCGCCGAGCACGCTGCTGACGCGGTGGACCAGCTCGAGCTGGTCGCTGTCGGCACGGCGCTGCGGAAGGATGGCCATCTCCGCCGCATCGTATGACCCCGCGCAGCCCGCCACGCCGCTCGTTACAGCCCGGGATGAAGGCTGTCATCCGGATCGGGAGCCTGTCACCAGCCGTCTATAGTGGGATGCGATGACCGCCTCGCGGGCCGACCTCGACCGTGCCCTGTGGGCGCTGCGCGGCTACAACATCGCCACCCTGGCGACCACGCTCCCCGCCGGCCCTCACGCCGCCGGGGTCTTCTTCGCCACCGTCCTCGACGGCGACCGCATCCGCCTGGTGCTCACCCTCTTCCGGGAGACGCGGCTCCACCGGGGCATCGCCGCCGACCCGAGGGTGGCCTTCATGTGCTCGCCGGGCAACCCCTCGCGCTGGATCCAGGGCACCGGACTGGCCCACGCCGTCGACGACCCCGAACGCCGCAACGAGCTCATCGACCGCATCGCGGGCCACGCTCCGGCGGCCCGCCCCTTCATCGAGGCGCCCAGCTCGGTGCCGGTGCTGCTCGACGTGGTCGAGCTCAAGATCGTCGAGGACCTCGCCTCCCCTCCCCTGCTCCTCGACCTGGGACCGCCGGCCGAGGCCGCCTGAGGTTCGCGGCCGGCCGCTCTGCCGCCTGGTGGGGATGGTCGACCGATCTGCCGCCGGTGGGGATGCCCGGCCGATCTGCCGCCGGTCGAGATTCGCGGCCGATCTTCGGCCGGTGGAGATGCTCGGCGGTTCTGCCGCCGGGGGGGATGCTCGGCAGTTCTGCCGCCGGTGGGGATGCTCGGCCGATCTGCGCGCCGGTGGAGATGCCCGGCGGTTCTGCCGCCGGTGGGGATGCTCGGCCGATCTGCGCGCCGGTTGAGATGCCCGGCAGTTCTGCCGCCGGTTGTGATTCGCGGGGGGCCGCTCTGCGGCCGGTTTTGACTCGGGGGGGACTGCGTCCCCCCCGTCTGGTCGCAAGACATCGTGCGCTGGCGCGCCCGATGCCGGCTCCCGCCCCCCCTCGCCGGCACTCGCCGGCGGCGCGCGCTTCGCGCTCGCAATTTGCTCCCCCACCCGCCGAGGTACGACGCGAGCAACGCGAGCGTTGCTCTTGGGAAACCGCACGATCC